>CAZIIB010000960.1:0-1725 GCA_964539125.1 uncultured Thermoanaerobaculia bacterium
GCCGCCGGTCGCCGTCGGCGATCGGGCCGCCTATCTCGCGATGCTGCGCTACACCGCCCGGGTGCGGCCGGCGATGCCGTTCTGGGAGCTGGCCCGCGACGTCAGCCGCCAGATCGCCGACGGCGGCCGGCGCGGGGACAGGTTCGGCGCTCTCTGGGCGAGCGAGTGGATGATGCGCACCCTGCTCCGCCGCAAGAGCGAGCGGATGGCGGCCACCGCGGTCAGCTACACCGGCGTCACCCGCCTCGAGCGGAGCTTCGGACCGATCGAGCTGCGGGGCATGCACGCCTTCGTCTCCAATCTCGAGGTCGGTCCCGAGTACACGGCGCTGGCGAGGCTTCTCGACGGCCGGTTGCACCTCGACATCGTGTATCTGGAGGGCGAGATGGATCGTCCACTCGCCCAGGCGATCGCCGACGACATCCTCGCGACCCTGCGCGCGGCGGCGGAAACGGAGTGACTCCCATGGACGTGAAGATCGAGGACATCGGGCGGCTGGTCGCCGTGCAGCTCGGCCGGAAACGCGTGCCGCCGGACGCCCGCATCATCGAAGACCTCGGGGCGGAGTCCCTCGACGTGGTCAACATCGTCGCGGCGCTCGAGGAGCGCTACGGGATCCTGATCGAGGAGGTCGAGCTGCCCGACCTGGTCACCGTCGCCGACCTCTACGAGTGCGTCCGGGAGCGCGTCGGCGGCGCTCACGGGTAGCCGCCGTCGTCGTCGTCCACGTCGCGGCAGTCGACGAAGACCGGCCGCTTGTCGGCGCCCGCGAAGCCGCACACCTGGCCGAGGGTGATGTCGTCGCACGAGCCGCCGCACTCGACGCTGACCACGACCACCTGGTCGAGCTCGTCGGCGGCGAACGCCCGGGCCACCGCCGCCCGCGCCCATTCCGCACGGTTTCCAGGCGCCCAACCACCCGCCGGCGGGCGCCGCCGCTCCAGCTGAAGGTCGGGCAGCGGCCGGCGACGGTCACCACCCCCTCCTCGGTCCCCGGGCTCACGGCGCGCGGCCCGAAGTCTCCGGACCGAGCGCGACTACAAAGCCGCACTTCGTGACAGGCGGGCTCTCCCGCCTTGCGCCCATCGATCGCCCTCCTTTGCGGCTCTGCGCCTCTGCGCGAGACTCTACGTGTCGGATCCCGGCTCCTCATGGGTTTGAGGTGGAGCTTCGCCGGTGGTCTGTCAAACTCCAAGGCACGAGCGGTCTCAGCTGGACGTGCGTCTACCGGAACGGATTCTCGATCCGGACACCGTCGACGACCTGTCCGTGCTGAAGGTCCTCGGTGAGCAGCAGACCGCAGCCGCCGTGGCAGCAGAGCGCACGATGAGTGCGTCCCTGCAGGAGAAGGAGTGCAGACGGCTGAGGTCCACCGCCCCGAGAATGAGCGCCGGATCGATCCGTACCACCCCTATCGGCCGAGGAATCCGGCACCTGCAGAACCCTGGTGGGGTGTCGGCCTCCTCCACAGTCCCTTCGCGCCTGACTCAGCCCTTCACAGCAACGACTCCGCCTCCCCCTCCCACTGAGAAATCGTGGCCACCGCCTCCCGCGCCTGAGGTTCGGAGATGTGGGGCTTCAGCTCCACGATCTTGCGGGCGAGCTCGTAAGAGTCGCCCTCGGACGGATATTTCCTTCGGACGTAGAGGGCCGTACCCAGTCGCTCGAGCTCGACGACCCGCGTGTCGCACACCCCATCACCCATGAAGTCGAAGGCCCCCAAGG
>CAZIIB010000961.1:0-1196 GCA_964539125.1 uncultured Thermoanaerobaculia bacterium
CGGGTAGAGGAACGCCCGCACGTAACGCCCGGCGAGGAGCTCCTTGACGTCGCCCAGCGCCGGGTCGGTGCCCGCCGGGTCCGGCAGGTAGGCCGGCCAGGCGCAGTGGCGGCACTGCCCCTCCTCGTCCGCCTCGGTCCCCGGGGCGTCCTGGCGCGAGTAGCCGCGGCGGACCCGCGGATCGGCCTCGAGGAGGATGGTCTCGACCGATTCGTAGAGTTGGTAGGCGGGCCCCAGGGGGCCGGACTCGCTCGTCGCCAGGGCCGCGCCGTCGGGCTCGTCGGGGCCGACTCCGAGCCGCCGGAGTCGAACCACCACCTCGTTGTCGGGCCAGCCGGGGCCGCCCGGCGGCTGGACGGAGGCGCCCACGTCCTCGCTCGCCAGGTAGCGCTCACCCGGCAGGGCGCGGAGCGACTGGATCTTGGCCGTGAGCTCCGGGCCCAGGGAGCCCGGCAGGGCGACCCGCAGCTTGAAGGCGGCGGTCGACCGGCGCTCGTCCTGGTGAAGGTCCTCCGGGCTCTCGGGGGTGAGCTCGGCGTGCACCGGCACGCCCAGGGGGACGAACTGCCCGGTGGTGCGCTCGATCGCGGGCACCCCGCTCGTCCCCTCGTCGCCGTCGGGCCGGTAGAGGCCGGAGAAGACGAACTTCGGCGCCGCGAACGGCACCACCTGGGGGCCGTTGGTCCGGTTCCACGTGTAGACCAGGCCGGTGCCGGCCGCGTCGATCCCCAGGTGGTTCGTATTCCAGGAGGCGTGCAGGGTGGCGAGCGGCACCGGCTGCGACTCGAAGCCCGGCGCGCCGTTGACCGCCGAGAGGTCCCAGACGTCGATCACCGGGCCGCCGTTCTCGAAGTCGGTGCCGCCGGCGAAGAGGAGCTGGCGCTCCGGGTCGGCCTCGACGCGGAGGATGCTGTGCCCCGGCACCCGCAGGTGGCCGATGAGGGCCGGGCCGCGGCTGGTGCCGGTGATGCTCCGCTCCGAGATGTCGAAGACGAAGACCCCGGGGTCGCCCAGCGAGACCGCCAGGAGATCGCCGGTGACGACGCGCGGCGCCGTCAGGGTCGCCGGGGCGTGGAAGGTCCCGTCGATCTCGCCGCGGACGCCGCGGTCGAGCCAGGTGACGTCGCGGGCCACGGCGACGTCGCGCAGGTAGGTCCACTCCCCGCCGACGTCGTTGATGCAAGCGGCGAGCTCGG
>CAZIIB010000961.1:1206-1725 GCA_964539125.1 uncultured Thermoanaerobaculia bacterium
GCGCGATGTCGCCCGGCGAGGTGGCCTGGGAGAAGGCGTGGAGCGCGCCGATCCGCAGGATCGGGGCGTAGACGTCGATCCGGCCGTCGCCCCGGCAGGTCCCCTGGTCGCAGCCGGTGGCCGAGACGGTCTCGATCGCCGGGGTCCAGGCGAGGCCGGTGAACTGGCTGATCGAGGAGGGCGCGCAGGCCGGGTACTGGATCTCCTGCCCCTCGTACTTGCCCAGGCGCCGGCCGCACTGGGTGCCGTCGAGCGACTGGTAGGGCTGGGGGAGGCGATAGAAGCGATTCAGGTCGACCACGGTGATGCCGCTGCCGAGGATCGCCACGTGGCCGATGGCCCGGAGGTTGTAGCGCACCCGGAGGCGGTCGCCACGCCGGGCCCGGACGCCCTGAAGGATCGCCTGGCCGTTGCCTCCGCCGTCGGGCCAGGGATTCTCGACGTCCGTCGACCAGCTCTCGCCCGTGGTCAGGTTGTCGACCGTCACCCGCTGGTAGCGGTCGTAGTCCTCCTCGCCGT
>CAZIIB010000962.1:0-1725 GCA_964539125.1 uncultured Thermoanaerobaculia bacterium
AGGTATTCCCCGCTCGGTCAGAATCCCGAGCAGCCGGTCGAGCTTCGCATCGAGCGTCTCCACGATCTCCCGGATGTCCGTCAGTTCATTGCGGACCTCGGCGATCTGTGTACCCAGCGATCCGGTTCGGTTTTCCAGGTGGGTGATGCGTGATTGGACGTCGAGGAGAAGTTCCTCGAATTCCAGGTGGTCCTCGTCGAGAATGTCGGCCAACTGGTCGATCTCCCGAGTTGTGTGCGAATCCTTCGCTCCCTTTCCCATTGTGTCCCCCTCAGGACTTGGATTCGATCACTTGCGGAAAACGGTAGGCCCAGCGGAGAGCATTGTCCAGTGCACGAAACCGCCAGCCATTCGACGGCGCGCCGAGCACCACCACGGTGACATCGTGGTGGTCCGACGACAATCCGCGCGCCGCCACACACCATCCCGCCTCGCTGATGTACCCTGTTTTCGACCCAAGAAAGTCATGTCCATAGCGCAGGAGGCGGTTGGTGTTGACGAGGCGGTGAACACGCTTGCGATTGAGCGGGCGCAGTTCAATGTCGGTCGTGGTCGTGATCTCGCGGATCAGGTGATTTTCGAGGGCGGTATTGATCAAGACGGCGCAGTCATAGGCGCTGGAGACATTCTGCTCGGAAAGCCCGGTGGGTTCCACAACACAAGTCGAGTCGAGCCCGAGCTTGGCCGCCAGCGCGTTCATCCGCCCGATAAACGCCTGGGGTGAGAGTTCTGTCGAGCGGGCCAGGACACGCGCCGCCCGGTTGTCCGAGCCGATCAGGGCCGCCGAGAGGAAGTCACGCAGCGTGTACTCCTCGCCGACTCGCAGTTGTGACTTGCTTGAATTCAGTGCGTCCTGCTTTGTCACGGTCGCGGTCGTCAGCATGTCGGTATCGGTTCCCAAAAAAACCAAGGCGGTCAGCAGCTTAGTCAGCGACGCTATCGGACGGCGCTGGAACGCGTTACGCTCATAGAGGATCTGCCCGCCCATGTTGTCGACGACCATCGCCGCCTGGCAACGCATCGAAGGATGCCGCGCAATTCCCGGGGGACGTGTCGCGCACATCGTCCACGAGGCGTGCTGCACCGGTTCAGGGCTGCTGGTTGCGGTAACCGGGACCGGTTCAGTATTGGTGTCTTTTGTTGTCCCGAAGGCGACAGCGGCAACGATCAGCCCGCCCACGAGACCGAGCATGTGACGATTTCTCATGGCAATTCAAATATAGCGCCGGTGTCGCCCCCCTTGGCACACCGCCGCCCAAACCTATTTCGTGCCCAGAGGTCGGGCAACAGGAAAATTCCCCATTCGCTGCAATTGTGTCCTATTGACTAGATCGTCCCTCGAGATGGTCGATTTGACCCCGACCTTTGCCGCCGGTCGGACGGCGCTTGATTGTCTGGAATCTTACACGGCCGCACTTCGGGCAGATCCACTTTCGCCGGCCATGAAAGACCCGCTTCTGCTCCACCATGGAGGCCTTGCACCGAGGGCACGTCATCATGCCGATTTGTCCACTTCAGCAATCCCAAGAGCCTCAGGACCTTAATATCCCCAGCCAATTCCCCAGGAGAAACTCCAGACGGCCGACCAGAAGGGCAACCCGCGACATGACCGTGTAAGCGAACGTCGCCCCGAAGAAGACCATCATGAAGAGGCGTCCGATGCGGGCACTGACGCCCCAGGCCCCCTTGTGCTCTTTGGTGAACACGAAGTAGGTCAGCGTCGTG
>CAZIIB010000963.1:0-1051 GCA_964539125.1 uncultured Thermoanaerobaculia bacterium
TCCCGGTCCGCACCCGCATCCCGGTGGAGGACTTCCTCGCCCGCGGGCGCGCCCTGCTCGACCGGCTGGAGGCGGGCGTCACCGGCCAGCCGATGGTCAGCCACGACCGGCTGGCGGCGGTGATCGCTCTCGAGGACGCGTGCGAGAAGGTCGAGTCTCCGCTCCACCGTCTCGAGCACGGCCTCCACGGCTGGGTGAGCTACCTCATCATGCCGGTCTTCGCCCTGGCCAACGCCGGCGTGGTGCTCGGCGGCGGTCTCTCCGGCCTGACCGCCCCCGCCGGCCTCGGCGTCCTCCTCGGCCTGGTCCTCGGCAAACAGATCGGCGTCGTCTGCTTCTCCTGGCTCGCCGTCAGGAGCGGTCTCACCAGCCTTCCGGGCGGCGTCACCTGGCGCCACGTCTACGGCGGCGCCTGGCTCGCCGGCATCGGCTTCACCATGTCCCTCTTCATCGCCAACCTCGCCTTCGGGTCCGGGGCGCTCCTGGACGACTCGAAGCTCGCCATCCTCTCAGCCTCGGTGATCGCCGCGCTGGGTGGCTGGCTGGTGCTCCGCGGAACCGGCCGGGAGAGCGCGGACGGCTGAGCGGTCGTGGCGATCTCAGGGCGGCCAGCCGGCGGTCTCCCGGCGGACGCCCGGTCTGGACAGCCACGCGAGGAGAAACACCGGCCAGACGAGCAGGAGCGCGACGCCGAAGACCAGGCTGCAGGTGGCAGTCCCCTGCCAGCCCTCCGCCGGCACGCCCGGAATCTCGCCGGCATAGTGCGAGAGCCACACCAGCCCCTGGACGGCCTCCACCAGCAGCCAGGCGATGGCGAGCCCGGCCCAGCTCCGGCACAGGGTCGCCCCGAGGCGCCGGCGCCGGCGAAGCAAGACCGAGCCGGACACCAGGAGCACCCCGAGCGCCAGCTTGACCAGGTTGGTCGTCACCGTCCAGCCGTGGGAGGGCAGCGACCGCACGAGAAAGTCCCCCAGCTCGCTCCCGACCAGATGGCGCCACTGCTCGGCGGTCCAGAGCTGGGCGACCAACAGATCGTCGAGCTGGTCGAGGA
>CAZIIB010000963.1:1061-1722 GCA_964539125.1 uncultured Thermoanaerobaculia bacterium
GTAGCCGTTGCCGCACACCTCCGGGTAATGCGTGGCGATCACGCCCACCACGATGCCGATCACACCGAGTGTGCGGGGCCAGCGCGAGAGGGCTTCGGCCGATTCGCGGGACGTCCCGGGCTCGCTCATCACGCACCTCCTGAGCCATGCGGGGAAGAGTGCAACGGCAGTCTGTCCCGGCGAACCGGCCGGCGCGCCACCCGGAGGGGCTGGGCAGCGACCGGTCGTCCGGCGGCCGGCGGCGGAGAGGTGCCACTTTTCAGGTGCGCCACACCCGCCGAGGGGGCAGCCCGCGGGGCGCGGTGGTTTCTCGCCGGCGCAGTCTGCCGCCGAGAAAGCCATCCGACCCGCGGGCGTGTGCTCCCACCACTAGCCCAACCGCCCACACGACAGCGGCCTGCAGACGTCGGACGGTGATCAGCGTCCTCCGGCGGCGCCCCCGCCCCGCGTGAGGAGGTCGATCACCCGCTCGAGCGCCCGCTGGCAGACGCCGCAGAAGGGCACGTCGTCGCGGCTGAACATGATGCAGTCGTCCTGGGGACGGTAGAAGGCCTGGGCGTCGTAGTTCGCGCCCTGGAAGGCGCCCACCTGGCCGGCGTGCTCCGCCCCGCCCAGGAGCTCGGTGGCGAACGCCTGCTCCTCCCGGAACAGCGCCGACATT
>CAZIIB010000964.1:0-1720 GCA_964539125.1 uncultured Thermoanaerobaculia bacterium
TGATCTTCGAGGCAACTTGGAACTTGTGCACATGGCCGTAGACCATGTTTCCAGAATACATATCCAAATGCCTCGCAGCATGGTGCTTCGATGTGTACCATCCGTGGAGGGTGTGAAGTTTCCCTATCTTATAGGGTTGCAACACGAGGGGAACAAATCGAATCCCCCTCTCTCGCAAGGAGAATGCTCCTTGGTACTCTATGAGGCCCTCGAATCGGGGATCTTTGTCGAGAAGCCTTTCGATCCTCTCATCGTGGTTCCCTTCGAGGAGAATGAATTCCTTCGTTACCCCTTGCCAGAAATCCAACTCAGCATTTCCAAGCTCGAAATCATACCGGAATCGCTTCCCCTCCAACTTCCTCAGGGCCTCCGCATTGAAGGAGGAGACATAATCCAAATCGAGGAAATCCCCGAGGTGGATAACGAAATCCGGCTTTATCGCATCGGCGAACTTCTTCGCCAGCACGTAACTTTTATGCAATGGGTAAGCTGCATCCAGATGGGTGTCAGCTATAATCAACCCCATTCGCACCTTTATGCCTCCTTCACGGTGTAGAAGAGGATGATTTTCTCTTCCAGAATTGGGAGCGCCCCGTATGGATCGAAGATCAACTTCCCACGATGGTCCCCGAGGCGAAAGTGTTCATTCCCATGAGGAGTCCTTCCTACGAGAATCGTGAAGGTAACCTGGGTAAAGTCTCCTTGCGCCCAGAAGTTACTCTTCAGATCCTTCCCAATCCCCCCGATCTGATACCCGTGGTGCTTGAGGTTTCCTAACCTCTTGAAGGCATCGTTTATTACCATCTCCGGGTGTGCGTATTGCTGTCCTGGGAGAACTCCAACGGTGCAATCCTCGTCGATTGCCTTCCCCTGAAGAGCATCGTAAGCATCAAGGATGTCCTTCGAGGTAAGGGACTTCTGCGTGAAAACCTCCGCGATCCCCTGGAGGGAGCGAAAGTTGCACCCGAATTGGTTGATTTTCCCATTCAGTGTTGGGGCAGTTTGAAGTATTAACTCCATCCAAGCAGCCCTCCCACGAGAGCAACCGCGTGATTCGACGAAACTGCCACGATCCCGATGAGCGCATTCCATCCGGCTCCGGCTTGGAAAGCGTTGATCATCCGCTGTGGGGAATTGTTCCGTTTCCCTGCCGGATCACCACCTTTCTCTTGGTTAAGGATCACATAAAGGGCGATAACCGCTGAGATCCCCAACCTCGCCCAGTCGATGAAAATGTCCGTTGGGATCTTCCCCGCAACGGCAAGATACGGGACATATTGGACAAGAAGAACCCCCATGAGACATAGGATGTACGCGAGGAAATCATCCGTTACGTCGAGGAATCCATTCCAGAATTTCTTCATCTCTTTCCCTCCAAAAGGTAATTATATATGAAATCGAGCTTTTTGTCTTGGCTTTCAAGAGGAACGTCCACACGGTTGGCTTTTTCATGACCCTGTCCGCTTTGTGATTATGCTTTCTAGCTTCTCAATGTGGGAGGCATTGGCACGCGCGATCTCTATAAGGGACGCAATCTGCACACTGTTCTGATTGATCCTATTATCTCTGCTCGTATCCTTCTCCATGATGGTAGTCAATAAGGCGTGGTCATTGGCCCACCGCTCATTGACTCTCCGTGCGTCCACATTCAGTACGAGCCCTACCGAGAACACAATCACGCTCACCAGTATCGCAATCCAAGAAGTAGTATTCATAGGTA
>CAZIIB010000965.1:0-1716 GCA_964539125.1 uncultured Thermoanaerobaculia bacterium
CCCAGGGCGCTGCGCCGGCCCTCGGCGACCACCGCGATCCGGGCGTAGTCGAAGACCACCCGCACCAGGGTCAGGAGGGCCACCACCGCGGCCGCTCCGAGGAGGACCCAGACGAGGACCGTCCGTTCGGCGGTGACGTCGCGGGTCGCCCGCTCGAGGGCGTGGAAGCCGGCCCGCGCCAGGCGGTAGATGCCGTAGTAGAGGAGGCCCGAGAGCACCCCCAGCCGCAGGAAGCGGAAGAAGTAGCGGCCGCCGGCGCCGAAGAAGGCGCCGAGCCCGCCGCCCTCCTCCTCACCGCTCTCCCCGGCCGCCCGCGCCAGGCGCTCGAGCACCCCGCCCAGGAGCAGCACCCAGAGGAGCGCGTAGCCGAGGCCGGTCCAGAGCAGAGCCGGCTCGACCTCGAACAGGCGCCCGCTCCACCAGTCGTCGAGGTTGCGGAAGAAGGCGCCGGCTCCCACCACCTCGGGCGCGAAGGTCTTGACCACCCCCCGGGCCTCGCTCGCGAGCTCTCCCTGCCAGCGGGTGTCGAAGCCCGCGACCAGCCGCTCCGCCACCAGGCTCCGGCCCACCGAGGCCTGGATCGCCTGGCCCACCGTCACGGCCAGGGGGAGGGCGACCAGGAGGTTCACGACCCAGAGCAGGGCGAGGAGGCCGGGCGCCCGGGCGGCGCGCGCGAGGCCCTCGCGGATGGCGCGGAAGGTTCCGATCATGGCTCGTGCCTCAACTGAAGAACGCGAAGGTCTGGAGCAGGTCCTGGGCCCAGAGCATCCACTTCGAGGCCCACTTGGTCGCCGCCAGGTGTCCGGCCGGGTGGACCAGGCGGCTGTTGTTGGTCCGGTCGAGGTCGAGCAGCAGCACCCGGTCGGGATCGACCACGGCGTGGTGGAGCTTCGACGGCCCCTCGTGGACGAAGAGCTTCCAGCGGGCGCGCCCGTCCCAGTGCTCTCGGATCTCGGAACCGTCCTCGAAGACCAGGAGCAGGTCCACCGGAAAGACCCCCTGGCCGAGCCGGCGCGCGACCACCTCGCTCCGGTAGGTCGGAGCCTCCTCGCCGTCGTCGTCCTCGCCCCCCTTCTGGTAGACGAGCTTCCCCTGCTCCTCGACCATCCCCTCCGGCGCCGCCCGGAAGCTCGCCGCCCGGTCGATCGCGTAGTCGAACGTCACGTCGTCGCGGTAGACCTGGTCGAAGAACCAGTCGAGGTCCTCGCCCCGGCGCTCGCGGGCCACCCGGTCGGCGATCTCGATGAAGCCCTCCGGTGTCGGGTGGGCGAGCTCGTAGCGGTGGAAGAAGCTCGAGAGGATCTCCCGGAGGGTTCCCCAGCCCAGGTGGCGCTCGAGGGTGTGGAGCCAGAGGGCGGTCTTGGCGTACGTGATGCTCGCGTGGGTCTTCGGGTAGTAGAGGTAGGTCGGGGTGGCCGGCACGTCGCTCGTCGCGTCCCGGCGGTAGCGGTTCAGCCGGTCGCCCTGGACGGCCCGCGAGTAACGGATGCCCGGGAAGATGACGGGCAGGAAGCCTCGCCAGGAGGTGCCCGGAGGGCGGAGGTAGCGCTCCTCCAGGGCCTCCCGGCCATACTCCTTCCGGTAGACGCGGGCGGTCGAGAAGGTGTTGAGGCCCTCGTCGATCCAGCCGTTCTCGAACTCGTTGTCCCCCACCAGGGCGTACCAGAACTGGTGCCCGCACTCGTGGATCGTCACCCCCTCGGGCGAGCCGCCGGC
>CAZIIB010000966.1:0-1715 GCA_964539125.1 uncultured Thermoanaerobaculia bacterium
GGGTCTTTCCGGGCTACGAGCAACTTCCCCTGGTTCTCTTGTCGCATCTTCGGGCCCACCTTCCCACGGGGGCGCGCGTGCTCGACGCCGGGTGCGGCACCGGCTCGACGCTCGCCACGTTCGCGACCCACCAGCCGACATGGACCTTTGCCGGGGTCGATCCGGCCGAGCCCATGGTCGACGCGGCGCGCGCCAAGATGGAACGTGCCGGCGTCGCGGACCGGGTCACGCTTCGCCTCGGAACCGCGGAGGTCCTGCCGGGCGAGGCGGCATTCGACGCCGCCACCGCCGTCCTCGTCGAGCACTTGCAGCCCGACGACGGTGCCAAGCTTCATTTCCTCCGGGAGATCGGGCAGAGGCTCGTGCCGGGCGGGTGGCTCTTCCTGGCGGGACTGCACGGCGACCTGGAGTCGGCGCCCGGACGACAGGCTCTCCAGGCGTGGCTGGAGTTCGTCTCTCTTCAGGGCGTGCCGGCCGAGGCGCAGGAAGGGGTCCGGCGCAAGGTGACGCTGGAGGACTCCCTGGTGAGCGAGGCGCGGATCCGGGAGCTCCTGGCGGAGGCGGGCTTCGTGGACGTGGATCGGATCTACCAGGTCCACCTCCTCGGAGCGTGGGCGGCCCGGAAGCCGCCGGAGATCTCGTGAGCTCCTGATACCAGATCCGTCCCGCGGGTCCGTCCGATCTCCCGATCTCGAAACCCTGGCGGCCTTCACCGTCCAGGAAGGCGTCGAGACCGAAGGCGAGCAGCCGGATCTCGTGGCCCTTCGGCTCGGGGTTGAGAGCGGCCTGCAACGAGGTGCCAGCCGAACCGTGGAGACGCCGGCGAGATGCTGGGAACGACCGGCAGGCGGGGCTGCCGGCCAGCTCGAAGGTTGGCCTGCCCTTCCCGGAGTCGCGCGCGTATCATCCGCGTTGGGGGAACCGATGCCATCCAAATCGCGAGGCCTCGTTCTGATGGCGCTCCTGGGTGCCGGCGCTTCGCTCCCGGCCTCCGTCGCCGGCGGCGAGCCGCCGAGCCCCGGGGCGCGGTGCTGGGGCGCTACGGTGCTGGCGAGCGCTGACGGATGACGAAGGCCGCCCTCGACTACTCGAAGCTGGCCCGGCTTTACGACGACTACTGTGTCTATGCCGGAGACATCGGCTTCTTCCGGCGGTGCGTTCGCGACTGGCCGGGTGAGACGCTCGAGCTCATGGCCGGGACCGGTCGCGTCTCCCTGCCGTTGGCGCGGGACGGCGCCTCATTGACGTGCGTCGACAGCTCACCCGCGATGTTGGGTGTTCTGCACCGCAAGCTCAGAGGCGCCGGGACCGGGGCGCGGATCGTCTGCGCCGATGCCCGGTCCCTGCCGTTCCGGTGCACCTTTCAGCTCGTTCTCTTGCCATTTCAGGGTCTCACCGAGCTCCCCTCCGCCAACGACCAGGCCCGCGCGCTCCGGGCGGCGGCCGATCTCCTTTCTCCCTCGGGCCGGTTCGTGTGCACCACCCACAATCCCGCGGTGCGCCTGCGATCGGTGGACGGGGACTGGCACCCGGTGGGCACGTTCTCCCGGCGGGACGGCGGCCGCCTGACGGTGTCGCTTCGTTGCACCCATGACGCCGGGTCGGGCATCGTTCGGGGGCAGCAGCGACTTTTCACGACGGACGCAGCGGGTGTCTCGTCCGATCTGATCCTCGACTTGCGGTTCCGGCTCGTTGCCCTCGACGAGCTCCTGGGC
>CAZIIB010000967.1:0-1712 GCA_964539125.1 uncultured Thermoanaerobaculia bacterium
GTCTCGTACCGATTGGCTGCCACCGCCGATCGGTTTCCCAGGGTCTCGTTGAGGGCGACGGCGCGCCGGAGATCGTCGAGGGCGGTGTCCTGCTCTCCCAGCCGGTCGTGGACCCTGGAGAGCTTCGCCAGGACATCGGCCTCGGACCACTTGTTGCCGATCGACCGGTAGAGGTCGAGGGCCTGCTCGAGGGACGCCAGGGCCTCCCGGGGGCGCCCGTCGGCCAGCCAGAGATCGCCGAGTCGGCTCAACGAGCCCGCCGTCTGCGGCTTTGCATTGGCCTTACGGCTCAGCGCAAGAGCTTCCCTCAGGACCTCTCGGGCCTTGTCGAGCTGGCCCTGATCCACGTAAAGCCCACCCAGGTTGTAGAGCGTCGGGATTCCCCACAAGACTTCACCGGAGCTCTCGAAGCGGGCTCGGGCCTGCAGGTAGTACTGGAGAGCGGTGCCCGGGCTCCCCAGGCGCTCTTGGATCCTTCCGATGTGATCGAGGGTCACGCCCGCGTACTCGGTTCGGCCGGTCACCTCATATCCTTCTAGAGCCTGGTGGTACAGGCGGAGAGCCTCTTGGTAGTCCCCCTCGTATTCGGCGAGGAGGGCCAGATTGTGGAGCAAGGTGGCCCTCCGGCCGGCGTCAGGGTGTTCGTCGAGGATTGCAAGAGCCTGCCGGAAACGTCGGCGCGCCTCGTCGACCTCTCCGAGGTCCCGGTAGGTGAGACCGAGGTCGTTCAAGGGGTCGACTGCTCGCCAAGGCTTTCCGAGTTCGTTCCACAGAGCCACTGCGTGGCTGCACGCGTCGATCGCTTTCTCGGAGCGACCTCGCTCCAGGTTCAGCAGGCAGAGATGGCCGAAGCTGTCGGCTTCGAGTTTCCTCTGTCCGACCTGGCGAGAAAGCGTCAGAGCCCGGTCGATGTGCGTCTGCGCTTCGTCGAGCAAGCCGAGGTCCATCTCCTGACCGGAGAGGAGCAGCAACGTGCCCACCACCCAGGTGGTCTCGCCGACCTGCTCGCCGATCTCCATTGATTGCTCGAAGGCGTTCCGGGCGTCCTCGCGGCGGCCCAGCCTCTCGAGAATCTTCCCTTGCCTGGAGTAGCTCGCCGCGACGCCGCGCAGGTAGGCTCCTCTTTGGCACAGCTCGGCTGATTCGTGGTACAGGCGGAGGGCGTCTTCGAGACGTCCCTTCCCAAAGAGCCGGTCTGCCTCCAGGTACACCTGCAGCCCCCGATGCCGGTCCCAATCCCGCTCGGTGGCCGGCCGCACGGCGCCCACCGTGAGCCGGTAGGGGATCGTCGTCTCGCCTTGCCGGTTTTCGACCCGTAGCCGGTAGGCCCCGCCGTGCTCGGCCACCTCCCACATCACCTGGCTCGGCGGATGGGCCGAGAACTCGCCGCCGGCATAGGCCTTGCCGTAGCCCGTCTCCTCGGGCTGTCCCGGTGCGAGGAGGTAGAGGCGGGCCCGGTCGGTCGGCTGGTCGAGGTAGACCTCGAAGTACTCGGCGTCGTGGAGGGTCAGCGGATACGAGACCGTCTCCCCGGGCCTCGCCCTCCCGCGGACGACGGCGCCGGGCTCGAGCACGAGGGGCCGGCGCGTGACACGGTGCTCGCCGGCCCGGCCGCCGGTCGACGAGCAGGCGGTGGGCAGGAGGAGCAAGATGGCGAGGACGCCGCCGCCCGCCCGCCACCGGCGCACTGGAGGCCCGGGGCCAGGACTCAC
>CAZIIB010000968.1:0-1706 GCA_964539125.1 uncultured Thermoanaerobaculia bacterium
AAGCGGCTTCCCGTAGGCGAGGTTGACGTTGTGATGATCGCGGATGTAGCGGAAGAAGATGCGGCGATAGTTACCACGCTGCAAATGCCCCGCGCCACGTCCGTAGGATTTCCTAGCAATGATTTTCCCCGGCCTGCGGCAAGTAGCTCCATCGGTCTTGTATCCGGAGGGACAGTTCTGCCAGCAAACCGGACCGGCTCCCTTGTACCCCGCAGGACAGTTTGGGTAGCATAGGGCGCCATTTTTCTCCCAGCTGGAGCCGCACACGTGAAGCGGTTTTCCAGCGCCACGCCCATAGGATCTCTTGGCGACGATCTTGACTGGCTTGCGGCATGTCGCACCGTCGTTTCTGTAGCCGGACGGGCAGTATTGCCAGCAGACCGGACCCCGACCGTTGTAACCCGACTCGCACTTCGGGTACCAGAGTCCCGCGTCTTTCTCGCAATCTCCTGCGCAGTTCTTACGGCGGATTTTTCCGCGGCCGCGCCCGTAGGATTTCTTGGAAAAGATGTCGCCCTTACGGCGGCAGGTGGCGCCGTCGTTGACGTATCCCGACGGGCACCTCTCCCAACACACGGGGCCTACGCCGTTGTAGCCACTCTTGCACTTATTATAGCAGAGAGCGCCGTCCTTCTCCTCGTTACCGGCGCAACGCATAGCCTTCCCGGCACCGCGGCCTTTAGATTTGCGTTTGACGATCTTCACTGGTTTACGGCACGTAGCGCCGTCGTTCGTGTAGCCTCGCGGGCATTTCTTCCAGCAAACGGGACCGCGTCCGACATATCCCTCTCTACATTTCTTGTAGCACAACGCCCCGCTCTTTTCACCTCCAGAGAAGCACTTGGTACCATGAAGTCCCTTGCCGTCGTCGGTGACATTGAAATAGTCCACGCCCGCAGCCGGGACGCCGGCTCCGGCCCGATCGCTGAGCCGACACATTTGAGTGGAAGCGTTGTAGTCGATGGCTTTACACTTGAAGCCATCTTCTTCCAGACAAGCCGCGAGGCACTCAAAAATCTCCGGCTTTTTCATCTCCTTCTTGACGCTGCCGCTCAGCTTCGTATCTACAGTCAGGTCAAAGGCCGGCGCTGCAACCGCGACGTCCCCCAACAAGCTCGCGAGCAAAGCGAGCAACACGAAGCCAAAGCAGAAGGAAAATCTTTCAAAAAGGCCGCCGCGCGTTGTACATTCGTGTGTCATAAAAATACTCCTTTTCCTAGCGCCTCCGCACTATCGGGCGGAGCATCAGCAGGACGCATCTGGGTAGGATAAACGACTTTCAATCTCCGGTTATTTCGCCAGCATATTATATAGCCAAGCAATTACGACACCGGCAATGTAGCCGTCAACGAAGCCCCAAACCGCCCCGATTATGGCGCCAAGAGCGGAGGGTCCGTATCCAACATAAAGTGAGGAGATTGCATCAACAAGCGCGATGCCCCAGCCAAACATGGCGGTGATGCCGCAGAATAGGACATAGGCAGCCCAAAGAACGCCTATCGCTATTCCAAGGGCATTGGGAGACAATTTGTTCATAGCTTTCCTCAATGCGGTGAAAACGCGACAATTTATAGATTCATTGTGTCCATGAGGCTCAGTTGCCCATCGATGAGCATGCGGCTCAACCGGACAGAAGCCGCATAAAAGGCTAGGTCCCCGGGCGAGTCAGCACAAGATGACGAAGCCCATCAGGTGCAGGGGATAGG
>CAZIIB010000969.1:0-1706 GCA_964539125.1 uncultured Thermoanaerobaculia bacterium
AGATCGCCGAGACGGCCACCTGGGTCACCACCAGGGCGTTCTTGAAGCTGAAGGCCCGGCCGCCGCCGGTGCTCGAGCGAGCCCCGGCCTTCAAGTCCGCTACCAGGTCGACGCGCACCGCCTGGCGCGCCGGCGCGAGGCCGAACGCGACCGCCGCGCCCAGGGCCACCAGGGCGGTGAAGAGCAGCACCCGGCCGTCGGTTCCCACGTCGAGGGCGACGGAGAACGGCAGGGGCGGATGCCAGGCGAGGAGGAGGTCGGTGGTCCAGCGGGTGACGAGAAGCGCCAGCGCTCCGCCGCCCGCCGCCAGGAGCAGACTCTCGGTCAGGAGCTGGCCCAGCAGGCGCCGACGGCTCACCCCCAGGGCGAGGCGGACGGCGATCTCCCGGCGCCGGCCCTGGGCGCGGGAGAGAAGCATGTTCGCCAGGTTGGCGCAGACCACCAGGAGCACCAGGCCGACGGCGCCCAGGAGGATCGCGGCGGCGGGCCCGAGCACCTTGTCGATGTCTGGGTGGAAGCGGACGGCCCCGAGGGGCAGGACGGCCGCCCCGACCTCCTTGTTGGTCAGCTTGTGCTCCGCGGCGAGGCGAGCCATCACCGTCGCCACTTGCGCCTGGGCGCGCCCGATCGTCTCGCCCGGCGCCAGGCGGCCCTCGATCCACATCCAGCGGTAGCCGCGCCGCTCGAGGGCCGTCGTGCCCGGGTCGCCGGCCACGCCATGGATCTGGCCCGCGGCGTCGATCTCGGTCACCCGCGTGGCGGGCATCCAGAAGTCCGCCGCCACTCCCGGCAAGAGACCGGGGAAGCTCTTCGGAGCGATGCCCACCACCTGGTAGGGCGTGCCGTTGAAGCGCAGGGTCGAGCCGAGGACCTTCGGGTCGCCGCCGAAGCGCCGCTGCCAGAACCCCTGGCCGAGCACCACCACCCGTGCGGCGCCGGGGCCCGTGTCGTCCTCGGGCAGGAGCATCCGCCCGCGGGCGGCGTGGATGCCCATCATCTGGAAGGTGTTGCCGGTGACGAGCTCGCCCACCAGAAGCTGGCTCCGGCCGCCCTCTTGGAGAGTGGCGATGGCCGAGGCATGACCGATCAGCCCGCTGCCGCCACCGGGCAGCGCGAAGGCGCTCGTGCCGTCGCGCAGGTCGAGATAATCCGCATAGGAGCTGGTGGAAAAGGGCTCGTCGGAGAGCTTGGAGTAGACGTGGACGATCTCCTCGGGCCGCTCGCCCGGCGGCGGCCGGAGGAGGATCGCGTTGACGAAGCTGAAGATGGTCGAGGTAACGCCGATCCCCAGCGCCAGCGTGCCGAGCGCCACCACCACGAACACCGGCGTGCGCCCCAGCGACCGGAGCGTGTACCGCAGGTCCCGCCAGAGCGTCGCCATCGCATCCCTCCTCGTTGGCAAGAAGTACGCAGAGGGGCCGGGGTGGTTTCAGGGACCATCGGCTTTCCTCGCCGCTGTCCGACCTCACGAGCAGGGCCGGCACCGGATTCTCGGTCGGCACCGTGTCGCACCGGGAATGCCGGGTTTTAGAAGCCGGTTATGAAAGGTGTCGCGCCACGGTTCCGGACAAACGGTCCGGTGCCGAGCTGCGCGACGACACTCCCCACGGGGATCCTCCCCGAGCACACCAGACGTCGGATGGTACGCATCTCCACTCTCCGACCCAGGTCTGCAGCAACGAACAGGAGCAGGAAATGAGTACCAC
>CAZIIB010000970.1:0-1705 GCA_964539125.1 uncultured Thermoanaerobaculia bacterium
CAGGGCGATCAGCCAGAAGAAGAGCGGCGGCTTGTCGGTGGTCACGACCCCGTTGACGTGGGGCACCCACCACTGCCCGTCGACCACCATCTCGCGCGCGCCCTCGCCGAAGTAGGGCTCGTCCGGCGCCCAGAGGTCGTGGCCCCCCAGGTTCCAGAGGAAGAGGAGCGCCGCGAAGGCCAGGACCAGGCGGCGGCCGGTTCGCCCCGTCATGAGACCGCGGCCCGCGCCGGGAGGGAGGCCTCGCGGGCCTCCTCCGCGTAGGGCACGGCGGCCCCCTCCCCGAACGTCCGGTCGCACCAGAGGTCGAGGGCCAGCAGGGCGAACAGCGGCTTGCGGTGATCGGCCACCCGCTCCAGGTGCTCGCCGAGGAGCCGGTCGACGGCCTCGAACGAGAACAGACCTCGCGCCGCCACCCGCTCGCGCGAGAAGCGCTGGCGCAGGGTCTCTCCCAGGCCGTGGAGCACCCAGCGGGAGAACGGGATGTTGAACCCGCGTTTCCTCCGTGCCAGGACCTCGGGTGGCAGCCGGTGGCGCACCGTGCGTCGGAGAATCGCCTTGGTGGTGAACCGGCGCACTTTCCAGCGCGACGGCATGCCGGCCACGAGCTGGGCGAGCTCGTGGTCGAGGAAGGGCGCACGGGCCTCGAGCGAGGCGAGCATGCTCGAGCGGTCGACCTTGGTCAGCAGGTCGTCCTGGAGATAGAGGGTGAAGTCGGTGTAGAGGAGCTCCGCCAGGGAATCGGCGAGCTCCCGGGGCGCTCCGCCCACCTCGAACGGCAGCGCCAGCTCCGTCTCCCCGACGGCGGCGGCCAGCCCGGGTGCCAGGAGAGTGCGCAGGCGGTCGGGATGGATGCTCCCGAACCACGTCTGGTGGCGCTCGAGTCGCGGCCGGTCGAGCCCGCCCGCGAAGCGTTGGACCAGATAGTCCATGGCCACGTTGCCCATGCTCACCCGAGTGAAGCGGCGTACGGTCTGGACGACGGCGCTCCGCAGGCCGGCCGGGACCTTGGCCAGGACGTCCGCGAGGCGGTGGCCCAGGTACGTCGGGTAGCCGCCGAAGAGCTCGTCGGCCCCCTCGCCGGAGAGCACCACCTTGACCCGCTCACGGGCGAAGCGTGACAGCAGGTAGGTGGGGATCGTCGAGGCGTCGCCCAGGGGCTCGTCCATTTCCCGCCCGACGTGGCGGAGGCCTTCCTCGAGGTCGCTCTCGCCGAGCACCAGCTCGTGGAAGTCGGCTCCGAAGGCGCGGGCCGTCTGGCGGGCGAAGCCCGACTCGTCGAAGGCGGTGTCGGCGTGGCCGATGGAGAACGCCGGCACCCCCGGGCCATGGAGCTCGGCGAGGTAGGCGAGCACCGTCGAGGAGTCGATCCCCCCCGACAGGAACACGCCGTAGGGCACGTCGCTTCGCGACCGGCGCCGGACCGCCTGCACCAGGTGGCTGTCGAGCTGGGAGACGAGCTCGTCCGCCGAGCGCCGGTCCCGGGCGCCCGGCTCCGCGTACCAGTCGGCCAGGTCCCAGTAGTGGGAGACCTCGACCTCCCGGCCCCCCTCCCGGGCGAGCAGCACGTGCGCCGCGGGTAGCTTGTGAATGCCCTGGAGCGGCGAGAGCGGCGCCGGGATGAAGCCCTGGGAGAGGTAGCGCACGAGGCCGACAGGGTCGAGGCGCGGAGTCACCCGGGGGTGGGCCAGGAGGGCCCGGATCT
>CAZIIB010000971.1:0-1703 GCA_964539125.1 uncultured Thermoanaerobaculia bacterium
CGATGCCGCCCATGACGAGCATGGTGGCGTCGAAGGGACCGACGCCCCGGACGAGGTCGCCGGCTCCGCCCTGCCCGGACTCGGTCATCGAGAGACAGATAGTATCCAATGGCTCCCTGACCAGACCATCCAAGCGCTCAGCCCGATCGTTTGCGTTCCGGGGAGGGGGTTGCGGGGGGCATCCGATGAACGACGAGGCGTTCGAGCGGATCTACCGGGTGGTGGCCACCGTCCCGCCCGGCAGGGTGGTGACCTACGGCCAGGTGGCCCTCGCCGCCGGCCTGCCCCGCCGCGCCCGCCTGGTGGGCCGGGCCCTCGCCTCCCTCGACGACGACTCGGACCTGCCCTGGCACCGGGTGGTCAACGCCCAGGGCCGGATCAGCTCCCGCGACGCGCCCCCGGTGGAGCACATTCAGCGCTTGATGCTCGAGGACGAGGGCGTGGAGATCGACGTCCGGGGTCGGATCGACCTGGACCGCTACCGCTGGGAGCCCGCCGACGAGCCGGAATGAGGCACCGGGTTGAGCACCTTGGGAGCCAGGCGGTTCAGCATCGGGTAGCGCTGGGCCACGAGGAAGGCGAAGCCGGAGGTGAGGTCCTCCTGGCGGATGTCGTTGTGGCCCAGGCCGGGCACGATCTGGGAGTCCACCGGCACGCCCCGGTTCGCCATCATCACCGCGATCGCCGCGTACTGGCCGCCCAGGTAGTTGGGGTCGAGGGTGCCGTACCAGAGGCGCAGGGGCGCCGTGTAACGGGGATCGGCCACTCTCAGGATGAAACGGAACGGCGCCGAGAACGCGAAGACGGCGCTGAAGCGCCCCTCGGTCTCGTAGGCAAGGAAGTAGGCGTAGGCGCCGCCGGCCGAGTGCCCGGCGAGGCCGATCCTCGCCCGGTCCAGGGGCAGCTCGCGCCCGACCCGGGAGAGGGCCTCGGAGATCGTCGCCCGGTCGTCGCCGAGGCCCCAGTCCAGGTCGGCGGGTGCCGGGGCGATCACCACCGCCCCCGTGGCCTCGGCCGGGCCTTCGAGGTACGGCCGCCACGCCTCCGGGCTGGCGCCCGATCCGTGGAGGAAGACGACGGCCGGCAGGCGGCCGACGGCGGACGCCGAGGCGGGCAGGTAGCGCCAGGCGTACGTGCCGGCGCCCGGCAGGTCCACCCGCTGCCAGCCGGGAGCGGGCAGGGCCTGCCCGGCGCGGGCGGTCAACCCGGCCAGGGTGACGAGGGCGACAGCGGCCGCCCGGAGCCTCCGGCGGTCCATCGCAGGCTACAAGGGGGCTCCCGCGGACGAAATTCCCCTCCCACCCGCCGTGTTAGAATGCCCGACGCTCGTGAGCGAAGACCCTCCGCTACCCATCCTCCAGGCCTCCTCTCCACCTGATCTGGAGCCGCCTCGCGGACCCGCCTCTCCGGTCGCGCGACGCTCCCGATGCGGGTCGAGCGTCTGGCTCTGCGCGCCGTGACCCCCTGGGTGCCGATCCTCGCCCTGACGGCGGGACCTCCGGTCGCGCCGCCCGAGCTCGCCCCGTGGCTCGGCTTTCTCCTGGCGCTCCTGCTGGTCTTCCTGAACGGTTTCTTCGTCGCCGCCGAGTTCGCGCTGGTCAAGGTGCGTCCGACCCAGCTCGATCCCCACTCGGGACAACGCCGGGGACGGCTGGCCCGCCACATGGTGCGCCACCTGGACGCCTACCTCTCCACCACCCAGC
>CAZIIB010000972.1:0-1687 GCA_964539125.1 uncultured Thermoanaerobaculia bacterium
ACGAGACCAACCGCGAAGGGGAGGGGGAAGACCAGGAGTCGAAGGAGACGGAGTGATGCCGATCATCGAGCTCTCCGACGTCCGCAAGACCTACACCATGGGCACCGAGGAGGTCCACGCCCTCGACGGGGTGGATCTCACCGTCGAGCAGGGTGAGTACATCGCCATCATGGGGGCGTCGGGGAGCGGCAAGTCGACCCTGATGAACCTGATCGGGTGCCTGGACACACCGACCTCGGGGACCTACCACCTCCGGGGCACGGCGGTCGAGTCCCTCGACGACTCGGAGCTCGCCGCCATCCGCAACCGCGAGATCGGCTTCGTGTTCCAGACCTTCAATCTACTCGCCCGGACGTCGGCGCTACACAACGTGGAGCTGCCCCTGATCTACGCCGGCGTCTCCCGGGCCGAGCGCCGCCGCAGGGCGCTCGAGGCCCTGGAGCAAGTGGGTCTCGCCGACCGCGTGGACCACCAGCCCAGCGAGCTCTCGGGGGGGCAGCGCCAGAGGGTGGCGGTGGCCCGCGCCCTGGTCAACCGCCCCGCGATCCTCCTGGCCGACGAGCCGACCGGCAACCTGGACAGCGCCACGTCTGTGGAGATCATGGAGCTCTTCGATCAGCTCCACGCCGGCGACAACACCGTGATCCTGGTCACCCACGAGGCCGACATCGCAGACCACGCCCACCGCCAGGTGACCCTGCGCGACGGCAAGGTCCTTTCGGACCTGGTCAGCGAACCGGCCGGCGTTCCCGCCTGATGGTCTTCACCGAGAATTTCCGGATCGCGTTCGGGGCCCTCGGCGCCAACAAGCTGCGGGCGATCCTGACCACGCTCGGCATCATCATCGGGGTCGCGGCGGTGGTCGCTGTCGTGTCGATCGTCCAGGGACTGCAGTACGACATCACCAGTCGGCTCGAGGACATCGGGGCGACCTATGTCCAGATCGTGGCGCGCCAGGGATTCGCTCAGCCCGGCGAGATCGTCCGCCGGGTCAAGCTCACCTGGGCCGATGGGTTGGCCCTCCGGCAGCGCTTCCCGGAGATCGACCGGATGACGCCCATCATCTTCGGCCGAAAGACCTTGCGGTACGGCCAGCACCGCCATCAGCCGTGGCTAGTGGGCGGGGTGACCAGCGACTACCAGGTGGTCTCGTCTCACTACGTGGACCGTGGGCGGTTCCTCACGCCCATCGACCTGCGCAACCGCCGCAAGGTGGGCGTGGTGGGTGAGACCGTGGTCGACGAGCTCGGCCTCGGCCCCGATCCGGTCGGCAAGGAGATCTACATCGGCAACCTCTCCATCACCGTGGTGGGCGTGATGGAGAAGCAGGGCCGCAACCTCGGCTTCGACCAGGACGACGTGGTCTTCATTCCCTTCGACACCGCGCTCCTGCTCTTCGGCCGCGACGCCGGCGACCAGGTCCAGCTCCAGATCCAGCTCAAGGACGCCTCCGACGTGGCCGGGTTCAAGGACGCCGCCAAGCAGCTCTTGAGGAAGCGGCACCACCTCGGCCCGAAGGACTCGGACGACTTCCAGATCCAGAGCCAGGACGAGCTGCTGGAGACCACCAACTCGATCCTCGCCGGAGTGACGGGCGTGGTGGGGGGAGTGGTGGGGATCGCGCTGCTGGTGGGGGGCATCGGGATCATGAACATCATGCTGGTGTCGGTGACCGAGCGCACCCGTG
>CAZIIB010000973.1:0-1680 GCA_964539125.1 uncultured Thermoanaerobaculia bacterium
CCACGTGTCGAAGCGGAACGCGGAATAGTCTTCGTTGCCGCTGTTCTTCTGCCACTTCTTCTCCAGGTAGGAGGCCGAGTTCTCTCCCTGGTAGTACAGCGGCGACCCGGCGAGCTGCTGTTCCTGGAAGCCGAGGATCCGGAGCTCACGGCCTTCCTGGAGGAGCAGCGCGCCGTTCTCGCCTTCCTCTGCCCGACGGGCAAGGCGGGAGGAATCGAGATCGGGTCGGCTCCGGAGCGGGCGAGCCGCGACCTGGTGGCGGGGATCAACCTCGGCCTGGTTCCCGAGGATGTGGAGCTGGGCGCCGAGGAACGGGCCCGCCTCGAGGCGGAGCTTGCCAAGCTCGAGGAGGAGATCGGCCGGGCCCGGGGCCGCCTGGCCAACGAGCAGTTCCTGGCCAAGGCCCCGGCCGAGATCGTCGAGGGCAACCGGCACCGCCTCGAGGAGCTCGAGCAGCGCCGGGAGCGAATCGTCGCGGGCCTGGGGGTCGGCGGCGGGTGATCGAGGCGTGGCCAGGCGACGGGGCTCCGGGCTCCGCCGGCCGGATGGCGGAGCTGGCCGGCTACCTGCAGGACCTGGGTTCGCCGGACCGGATCGATCGGGTGGTGGCGGCGCGCCTCGACTCGACCAATCGCCTGGCCCGCCGGGTGGTGGCCACCTATCTCGGGGACGAGGCCGAGCCGCCGCCCTTCCTGGTCCTGGCCCTGGAGCAGACCGCCGGCCGCGGGCGCCAGGGGCGTCGTTGGGAGAGCCCCGCCGGCGGCGGAGTCTACGCCACGCGGGTGCTGGCGGTGCGCGGTCTCGAAGCGCTCCGCACCCTCCCCCTCCTGGTGGCGGTGGGTCTCGCTCGGGGCGTCGACGAGCTGATCGGAACCGGACGCTGCGGTCTCAAGTGGCCCAACGACCTCCTGGTCGGCGGCCGGAAGATCGGTGGCATCCTGATCGAGGCGATGCGCCGAAAGCCCGGCGCCTGGATCACCGTGGCGGGGTTCGGGGTCAACCACGGCGCGACGGACGGCGCGGCCTGGCCGGAAGGAGCCACCTCCCTCCGCGACGAGGCCGGCCCCGCGGTCTCCGTGCCGCCGTTGGGCGCGGCCACCCGCCGGTTGCTGGCGGCACTCGAGGTCGAGCTCGGCCACCTGGGCGAGACGGGCTACGCCGCCCGGGCCTACCGCGAGCTCTCCGTGCACCGCCCCGGCGACCGGCTGCGCTGCCGGACCGGTGACGGCGTCCTGGAGGGCGAGGTCCTCGGCTTCGACGACGGGGGCCTCCTACGGCTCGACGTCGGCGAGCGCGAGGTGCGGCTCGGAGCCGCCGAGGTGATGGAGCATAATGAGGCACCACGACGTGAGGAGTAACCGGTAGTGGCCGCGAGCCGTTCAGCGTCATCCGAGAGCTTGCTGGTGGTCGTCGACGTGGGCAACACCCACACGATCTTCGGCGTCTACCGGGGGGACTCTCTGGTGGAGAGCTTCCGGATCTCGAGCGACGCCGAGCGCACGGCGGATGAGTACGGCGCCACCCTCCTACCCCTCTTCGATCTCGCCAACCTCGACCCCGCCGACACCGAGGGAGTGGTCATCTCGTCGGTCGTGCCGCCGCTGCACCCGACCCTCGATCAGCTCGCCCGCCGCTACTTCGGCCACCCGCCGCTCTTCGTCGAGCCGGGGATCCGCACCG
>CAZIIB010000974.1:0-1669 GCA_964539125.1 uncultured Thermoanaerobaculia bacterium
TAGACGACGTCCGCCTTGAGCGCGCGCGCAGCAAACGCCAGTGCCGCCCTGACCCCCTCCGGTGTCAAGCTCGGGTGGGCCTCGAGCAGGTCCTCGACCGTCTCGCCGGCCGCGAGCTTCTCGAGGATCAGCTCGACCGTGATGCGTGTGCCGGCCACCACCGGCTTGCCCATCATCACCTTCGGGTTGGACTGGATCCGCGGTTCGTTCATCGAAGCCTCCGGGGAATCGCCATCGGCGGCTGCCAACTACGGCGTCCTTGGCTCCCCGAAAGATGGTACCTCGCCCGTACTCCGTTTGACAGGGCGGCGAGACGGTGCGAGCCGTCATGGCTCGTATCCCGAGGAATGGGGTGTGTACACTCGCCTGTGTATACGAAGAGAGGTGACCGATGACCATGGCCCGCGTGTTCAAGTCCGGTAACAGCCAAGCGGTCCGCCTCCCCAAGGAGTTCCGGGTCAGGAGTCGGGAGCTGGAGATCTTCCGCCGCGGCGCCGAGATCGTCTTGCGCGAGCCGGCAAAGGATCTTTCGCGCGCTTTCGAGCTGCTGGCCGGCCTTCCAGAGGACTTCCTTCCGGAGCGCCGTCGAGACACCCCGCCCCAGGAGCGCAAGGATCTCGAATGACGGCTCGGTACCTGCTGGATACCGGCATCTGCATCTACATCGCGCGCGAGCGGCCACCCGAGCCTACGTCGAGAGCACGGCGCTCCGCCTCCACAACTTCTACATGGCCTGCGAAAGGAGCTTCGAGAAGGTCGTCTGCGAGATCCACGGTGGCCCGTCTCACGCCGAAGGAAGGGATCGTAGAGGCTTGACCGAAGGATGCCGCTTCGCTACGATGCGGCTTGAGTCGGACCGCATCGTCCCGGAGGACGCCATGGCAACCCAACCCGTCACCGCCCACCTTCCCGTCGACCTCGTCCAGAGAATCGACGAGTACGCAGAGCGCCTGGAACGTTCACGAGGCTGGATCGTGAAGGAAGCCCTCGGCGAGTGGGTCGATCGGGAAGCGGAGCGCGACCGGCTCACGCGCCAAGCTCTCGAGTCGGTGGATGCGGGCCGTCTGATCGCCCACGAGCGGGTTGAGGAGTGGCTGGACAGCCTCTCGTCGGAGAACCCGAAGCCCGTGCCGCGCTCGTGAAGCTCCGATGGACCGAGCAGGCGGTCGACGATCTCGCCCGCATGTATGACTTCCTGGCGGCCTACGACCGACAGGTTGCCCTCCGGGTGGTCGGCTCCCTTCGCGAGGCGCTCCGGCAGCTTCCGCCGCATCCGAGGCTGGGCTCACGGCTTGCGGGGTACGAGCCGCGCGATGTCCGCCGGCTGATCGTCGGCAACTATGAGATCCGCTACGAGGTGTCCGGCGAGGCGATTCACGTCCTGCGTTTCTTCCATACCCGGGAGGATCGCTGAACACTGTCCCGGCACTTCGGAACGCTTCTGGCTCGGGCTCCAGATGGACTACGAGCTCGAGGAAACCGAACGCGAGACCGGATCTGTGATCCGCCAGGAAGTCTCTCCGAGGGCCAAGGCCAGTTGAGCGCGGGAGCTGGGGCGTGCTCCTTCACCTCTCAGCGCTGCGGATCGTCGAGTCCCTTCGGGTCGCAACCGGCGGGCGAGCTCAGAGGTACCGCTGGATGTCGAGGGCGCCGTGAAAGACGCCGAGGA
>CAZIIB010000975.1:0-1669 GCA_964539125.1 uncultured Thermoanaerobaculia bacterium
CAACGCAGCACGCCGGTGAGTTACAAGGAAACCATTGTCCCGCTGCTGACTGAACACTGTGGCAGATGTCACGAGGCCGATGGCCCGGGGACGCAAAAGAGTGGCCTGGCAATGGACAGCTATGAACAATTGTTAAAGGGCACACATATCGGACCGGTGATTAAACCCGGTGATGCCACGGGCAGCACCTTAATGTCGCTGATCGAGGGACGTGCCGATCCGGCCATACGCATGCCGCTGGATGGACATAATCCGGTCTCACCGAAAGAGATTAAGATACTAAGACAGTGGATTGATGAGGGGGCAAAAGACAATTAGCAAAAGTTTTATACTTGAATATATGGTGGGTGATACTGTGCTCATATATATGAAATAAGTTTGATAAAGGAGACGATAATGAAGACAAGAAAGATGAGTAAAACGTTGGTGCTGTCGGCTATCGCCGGTGCCTGGCTGGCTGTTGCAGCTGTTCCGCTGTATGCGGCCGATGGCGAGGCGGTATTTAACAAGACATGCAAGTTGTGTCACGGCACCGGTGTGATGCATGCGCCCAAGGCGGGGGATGCCGAGGCATGGAAGGACCGGATTGCGAAGGGAACCGCAACTCTTTACGAACACGCGATGAACGGTTTTCGTGATAAAGGCATGATGCCGCCCAAAGGTGGTAACAGCGCCCTGACCGAAGAAGAGGTGAAGGCTGCGGTGGATTATATGGTGGGGCTGGTTAATTAACAGCGCCAGGAACAATCTGAGGAAGTACTAATGAAAATGCGAAATATAAGTAAGACAATGTTGTTATCAACCGCCGCGTGTATGTGGCTTGCGATCACACCGATTTACGCCGCCGATGGCGAGGCCGTCTACAACAGTTCATGCAAGATGTGTCATGCCACCGATATGATGGGAGCACCCAAGACAGGTGACGCAGTTGCCTGGAAGGCACTGGTCGCGAAGGGGCGTGATGTGCTCTACGACCATGCCATCAACGGTTTCAGTGATAAAGGCAAGATGCCACCCAGGGGTGGTAACGATGCCCTGACCGATGACGAAGTCAAGGCCGCAGTGGACTATATGCTGGGGCAAGCCAAATAACGTGACTCGATACAGCCTCAAAGCTGTGATGTTATCGACCATTACGGGTGTGATGCTTGCCACCCTGGCAGCGCCGCTGTTCGCTGATAATGACAATGACGATATCGATGGCGAAGCGGTCTATATTAAAAACTGCCGCAAGTGTCACGGCACAAATCTGATGGGTGCGCCCAAGGCTGGTGACGCGGAGGCCTGGAAGCCGCGTCTCGCCAAGGGACGCGAAGCGCTTTACAAAAGCGCGATCAACGGTTTCCGCGATAAATCCATCATGCCCGCCCGGGGAGACAACAAAAACCTCAGCGATGACGACGTGAAGGCGGCGGTGGACTATATGGTGGAGCTGGTCAAATAAGGACGGATGAATTTGGCTGCAGGCCAGTCGAGGTAATGATTGACCTGCATGCTGTCACTTCACTCTTTAGGCATTTTAGCGTGTAACAGCTGTTCCAGTTCAACGGCCGGGAGGGGGCGGCTGAAGAGGTATCCCTGCATATTGTCGCAGCTGCAGTCATACAGGTAGGCGAGCTGCTCCTCGGTCTCTACGCCTTCGGCGATCACCTCGAGTCCCAGGTTATGC
>CAZIIB010000976.1:0-1667 GCA_964539125.1 uncultured Thermoanaerobaculia bacterium
GTTCCTTGAGGATCGCCAGGACCGCCAGGAAGCGGGGCACGTAGCGCCGGGTCTCCCGGGGGAGGCGGGCGTAGAGGTCCCAGAACTGGTCGAAGTAGCTCACCGTCTGGTTGTGGATCTGGTGCAGCACGGCCCGCTCGCCGCAGTTGTAGGCCGCGAGCGCAGTCAACCAGTCTCCGAACAGGTTGTGGAGGGCGGTGAGATAGGTGAGGGCCGCCTTGGTCGACTTCTCGGGATCCATGCGCTCGTCGATCCAGGACGAGCGGTCGAGGCCGTAACGGTACCCGGTCGAGGCGATGAACTGCCACATGCCCAGGGCACGCGCGCGAGACAGGGCCCGGTCCTTGAAGCCGCTCTCCACCAGCGGCAGCCAGCTCAGCTGCTCGGGGAGCCCGGCCTCCTGGAGCTGGGCGACGATCATGGGGCGATAGAGGCCCGAGCGGCGATACGCGTCGAGAAAGAAGTCGCGCTCCGGACCCTGGAAGCTCTTGATCTCCCGCTGGACGTCGTCGTTGATCTCGAGAGGAATCGAGCGATCCGGATCCCCCACGGCGGTCTGGCGCGAGGCGTAGATCTCGAGGATCCGTTTCGAGATCAGATTGCGCAGGTTTTCCTTCTCCTGGCCGAGGACCGCGTCGCCGTTGGGCGCGACCTGGGCCATGAGCTCGTAGGACTGGTCGAGGGCGGCGAACGCGTCGTCGAACGCCCCTTGCCCCCAGAAGACCTCGGCCGACTCGTAGGCGTCCATGGCGTCGTGGAGCAGGGTCTCGGGATCGGTCTCGACGTCGGCCGCGGACGAGGTCTCGTCGTCGGAGCCGTCGTCGTCCGCCTCGTCGCCGGGCTCGAGCTCGCGGTCGCCCGGCTCGTCGAGGGCGGCCTCGGCGCCCGGAGCCTGTTCGGACGCCGGCTCGGACGTCGCCTCCGGGGTGGTGGCCTCCTGCGGGGTGGTCGCCGCCGCGAGCTGCCGGCCGTAGGTGCCCGCTGGCGGGTCGGGCGCCGGGGCCGGTTCGGTCTTCGGGGGCCGGTTGGCGCTACACGCCAGGGTCAGGAGCAACACCCCACCCGCCGCGGCGAGATTCCTCGTCGATACCACCATCCAGCATCTCCCGTCTCGTACGATCTGTGAGTCCCCCGCCGGAGCGAGGTGCTTTGACGCCGGGAGTATTGTAGGACGCCGCGAGGCCGCGTGAAAGGGTGGGTGGGTCACCCGGGCTCACCTCGGGGAAGCGGGGGAGGAAGAAGGGCCGGGATCCCGTCGGACCCCGGCCCCGGGTGCTTCACGTCGCGACGACTCTACTTACAGCTCTTGTTTCCGGGCTTGCCCTTGCACTTCATCGAGCAGCACTCGGAATCGTCGACGCACGAGGCGCCCTTCGGGCTGCAGACGAAGCACGCCGGATCGGCCGCGCAGTCGGAGTCGTCGCAGTCGACGGCGCCGTCGCAATCGTTGTCGATCCCGTCGTTACAGGTCATCTCCGCCGGCTCGGTGGGCGTGCAGACGCAGGCCGGGTCGGTTGCGCAGTCGGAGTCGGCGCAATCGATCGCGCCGTCGCAGTCGTTGTCGAGGTTGTCGTCGCAGGTCAGCTCGGTGTCCTGCGTCGGCGTGCAGGTGGCGCACGACGGCCCCTGGAAGGCTCCGATCCGGGTCTTGAAATCGAAGCTGGTGG
>CAZIIB010000977.1:0-839 GCA_964539125.1 uncultured Thermoanaerobaculia bacterium
CTGGTCTCCAAGGGGGAGTTCGACGCCTATATGGCCCTGCTGAGGTCCGCGCACTGCAGCGAGAACCTGGGCTCGGTGATGTGCCGCAGCCTCATCAGCGTGGACTGGCGGGGCCATGTCTACGACTGTGATTTCAACCAGATGCTGGGTCTGGCGCTCGCCGCGCATGACAGGCGTCGACCCCATATCCGGGACCTCAAAGGGACGGTGCTGGAGGGTCTGCCCATCGCAGTGGCAGACCATTGTTACGGCTGCACCGCGGGCCAGGGATCGAGCGGGGGTGGGGCTCTGGGCTGAGGATTGCGGGATGACTGAGGCGATGCGTATCACGATCGTGGTCCCGGCCCTGAACGAGGCCGCGGGGATCGGGGCCTGTCTGCAGGCGCTGCAGCCCTTGCGGGGGCGGGGCCATGAGCTCGTCGTGGTGGATGGTGGCAGCACGGATGCCACCGCAGCCCTGGCAAGCGAGCAGGCCGACCGGGTGGTGCAGGCCCCCAGGGGGCGCGCGCGCCAGATGAACCATGGGGCGGCCCTCGCCCAGGGGGGGCTGCTCTGGTTCGTGCATGCGGACACGCGGGTCCCTGAGGAGGCCGATGCGCTGATCCTGGACGCCCTGTCCCGCGCGCCCTGGGGGCGGTTCGACATACACCTGTCCGGGCGGGGCCCCCTGCTGCGGGTGGTGGAGACCCTGATGAATCTGCGTTCGCGTGTGTCGGGGATCGCCACCGGCGACCAGGGGATATTCGTACGCCGTGAGGCCTTCGAGGCCGTGGGCGGTTTTCCAGACATCCCCCTGATGGAGGATGTGGCCATCGGCCGGTCGCTGAAGCGCCTGGCGA
>CAZIIB010000977.1:849-1667 GCA_964539125.1 uncultured Thermoanaerobaculia bacterium
GAGGCCCCGCTGCCTGCGGGCGCACCTGACCACATCGAGCCGCCGTTGGGAGACCCGGGGCACCCTGAAGACGGTGTGGCTCATGTGGCGCCTGCGACTGGCCTATGCCCTGGGCGCGGATGCCCGGGATCTGGCACGACGTTATCGAGTTTGAGCAAAGCATTTTGGCGTAGATCGGCAATCCTTTATGGACAAGGGAAAGGATTGCCGCCCTACGAAGCATTATCTGGAAGCGATATCGATAGCCATGGGAGTATATCGCGCCAGGATCCTGGTGTTCGCCAAGGCGCCGGTGGCCGGGCAGGTGAAGACCCGTCTGATCCCGGTGCTGGGCGACCAGGGTGCGGCCGCGCTGCATCGTAGGCTGGTTCGGCGTACCCTGGGCGTGGTGAGCCGCGTGGGCGGGGCCGAGGTGGCGCTGTGCTGCGCACCGGATGCGCGGCTTGGTTTCTTCCGGGCCCAGGCCGCCCGTTATGGGGTGAGGCTGCGCTCTCAGAGGGGGGGGGATCTGGGGGCGCGCATGGCCCATGCCATGGGCTGGGCGCTAGCCCAGGGGCCTGGTGTGGTGCTGATCGGTAGCGACTGCCCGGGATTGACCGCCCGCGACCTCAGCGAGGCGATCGCTGCGCTGCGGGCGGGCTGCGATGCGGTGCTGGGGCCGGCCCTGGACGGGGGCTATGTCCTGATCGGGCTGAGGCGGTATTCGCCACGCGTGTTCGAGGCCGTGCCCTGGGGTAGCGCCCGGGTGCTGGATCTGACCCGGGTCCGACTGCAGGGGCTGGGCTGGCGCTGGCAGGAGCTGGCGCCGCGCCGACCAG
>CAZIIB010000978.1:0-1666 GCA_964539125.1 uncultured Thermoanaerobaculia bacterium
ACGTCGACGCCGCCGAAGCGGCGGACGGTCTCCCCGAGGAGCCGCTCGGCTGCGTCGGGGGCGGTGACGTCGAGGGGGAGGGCCAGGACCTGGGCGCCGTGCTCGTCCTCGATCTCGCGGGCCGCCGCCGCCAGATCGTCCGCTCCGCGGGCGCAGATCGCCAGCCGGCAGCCTTCGCGGGCGAGCGCCCGGGCGATGCCCAGGCCGAGGCCGCGCGAGCCGCCTGTGACCACGGCGACTTTGTCCTCGAGCTGGAGGTCCATCGCCCGGGCAGGCTACCATCGGAGGCGGCATCAGCCGCGGTCGAACAGGGCCGCGAGCTCGGCCCGCGCCACCTTGCCGCCGGCGGTCCGGGGCAGCTCGGCGACGACCCGCCAGCGCCGCGGCACCTGGAAGCGGGCGAGGTGCTCCCGACAGTAGGCCACCAGGGTCTCCACCGGCGGCGGCTCGGCCGGGAGCCGGGGCACCACGACCGCCGCCACGGCCCGCCCCCACTCCGAGTCGGTCACTCCGGTCACCGCGCACTCCGCCACCTCGGGATGGGCCGCGAGCACCGCCTCGACCGCCTCGGGCGAGACGTTCTCGCCGCCGGTCACGATCACCTGGTCCCTGCGCCCCGCCACCCACAACCAACCGTCCTCGTCCAGGCGGCCCAGGTCGGCCGTGCGGTGCCAGCCGTGCTCGTCCGCCTCGGCGGCGGCCACCATGGGGCCCCGGACCCAGATCTCGCCCTCTTCGCCGCGCGGAGCCGTCTCGGTGGTGACCTCGTCGGCCCCGGTGAGCCTGCGGATCTCGATCTCCGCCCCGAAGAGCGGAGGCCCCGCCGAGCCCGGCTTGACGCCGGCCGCTCCCAGAGGCACGGTCGCGATCTGAGACGAGGTCTCGGTCATGCCATAGGTGGCGAGCACCGGCAGGCCGGCTCCGAGGGCCCGCTCGACAGTCGTCGCCTCCATGGGCCCGCCGCCCAGGAGCACCGCCCTGAGGCGCCGCGGGGCGATCGGGCCGGCGCTGCCCGAGACCTCGAGGAGCCGGCGCACCATGGTCGGAACCAGCGATGCCAGGCTCACCTCTCCCGATGCCAGGAGCCGGGCCAGGCCGCGGGGCTCGAAGCCTTCGACCAGGGTGAGCGCCGTCCCGTAGAGGACCGAGCGCAGAGCGATGGCCAGCCCTCCGACGTGGGCCAGGGGCAGGCAGCAGAGCCAGTCGTCGCCCCGGTGGACGCCCAGGTTGAGGGCCGAGGCGACCGCGCTCGCCAGGTGGTTGCCGTGGGAGAGGGCGACCGCCCGGGGCTGCCCGGTGGAGCCGGAGGTGAAGAGCAGGGAGTGGGTCCGGTCGGGGGGCTGGGGCGCGGGCGGCGGCAACGGGAGTCCGCTCTCCGCCCCCGGGGCGAGCTTCGAGGCGCCCAGGGCCGGGCAGGCGAAGTCGCCGGGATCGAGCTCCTCGCCGGCCACCAGGAGCCGGGCCCCCGAGCCCTCGATCCGCCGGGCGAGCTCCTCGCGCCCCAGCCGCGGGTGGAGCGGAACGAGAACGGCTCCGAGCCAGGAGACGGCGTGGATCGCCACCAGGTGCTCGAGGCGATTGGGCAGGCAGACGGCGACCCGGTCGTCGGGCGCGACGCCCGCCGCGGCGAGGACGGCCGCGGCCCGACGAACCGCCTCGCCCAGCT
>CAZIIB010000979.1:0-1664 GCA_964539125.1 uncultured Thermoanaerobaculia bacterium
CGCGACTTGCACCGAACCCCGGGTCTCCCGCCCCCGCCCGGGTATCACGACTCCGCTTCGCTCCGGTCGAAACCACAAGGGGTAGAGACGCACGAACCCGGAGGCGCGGGAGCCCTCGCCCCGGCCACCCGGCATGAAATACTCCGCCCCCCATGCCCGTTCCCCCGCCGGCCCGCCGCGGCCCCCTCTCCACCCTCCGCGACCTCGCCCGCCGCAACCGCTGGCTCCGCCGCACCGGCAAGCGCTCCCTCGCCGCCCTGGTCCGCCTGGCCGCCGGCCGCTCCGACCCGCCCGTCGAGCGCCGCGCGGACCTCGACCCGGCCACCGTCGTGGCGCGCACCGACGAGCTCAACGAGGCCGCGGAGCGCTACTACGCCACCTACTCCGACCCCGAGTTCATCCTCGGCAAGCCGTTCACCGAGGAGAGCGAGTTCGCCCGGCGCCTCTTCGACCTCGGAGTGCTCTTCCACTTCCTGCGTCTCTCGCCCCACGACGTGGTCCTCGAGCTGGGCGCCGGCACCTGCTGGCTCTCCCACTTCCTCAACCGCTACGGCTGCAAGACCGTCTCGGTCGACGTCTCGACGACCGCCCTCGAGCTCGGCCGGGAGCTCTTCGAGCGCGACCCCCGGACCCGCTGGGAGGCCGCTCCGGAGTTCCTCGCCTATGACGGCCACGAGATCCCGCTGCCCGACGGCGCGGTGGACAAGATCGTCCTCAACGACGCCTTCCACCACCTGCCCAACCCGGCCGAGATCCTCCGGGAGATGGCCCGCCTCCTGCCGAACGGCGGCCTCGTCGTGATGTGCGAGCCGGGCCCGGGGCACGCCGAGACCGAGGACAGCCGGCGCGAGGTCGAGACCACGGGCGTGCTGGAGAACGAGGTCGTCCTGGGGGAGCTCGAGGCCATGGCCCGCGAAGCCGGCTTCACCGAGGTGGGGCTCGTGCCGATCGGCCTCGATGGGGCCCGTCCGGTGCCGGTGGGCGAGCTCGACGGCCTGGCCGGTACCGAGGCGCTCCTCGAGATGTGGGCCGCCAGAGGCCGCGGCACCCGCTACCTCGTGCTCCACAAGGGAATCTGGTACCCCACCACCCGCAGGCCGGGGGAGCTGCGGGCCGAGCTCGAGGTGGTCGAGCCCGGGGGTGTGCTCCGCCTCGCCCCGGGGGAGCGCGGCCGCCTGCGCGTGCGGATCGCCAACCGCGGCGACACCCGCTGGCTCGCCACGACCGTCGAGCGGACCGGCTGGACCCGCCTCGGGGTCCACCTCTACCGTGATCGCGGCGAGCCGCCAGGAGAGCTGGTCGACTTCGACTGGCTGCGCGTCTCCCTGGGCGCCGACGTCGACCCGGGGGAGGAACGCATCGTGGAGGCGGAGCTTCCGGGCCTCGGGGCTCCCGGGGCCTATCGTCTGGTCCTCGACCTCGTGGCCGAGGGGGTCGTCTGGTTCGAGCAGAAGGGCTCCGCGACGGCCCAGGTGCGGGCCGAGGTAACGCCTCCCGCCTGAGCCCGCCGGAATCGCCCGCCCGCCCGCCGGTGTTCTAGACGGCAGGCGGACGGGACCGACGACGAGGCTCTCCCTCCGCCTTGACACTCTTCTACGCGCTTCGCTAGTCTCATCATTCTGTCTGCTCGACGGGACGTGCTCTATGAAAATCCGTCTGGACCA
>CAZIIB010000980.1:0-1664 GCA_964539125.1 uncultured Thermoanaerobaculia bacterium
ACGAAGGTGCCCCTGCGCGATAGCGACGGCAAGCCCGTCGGCATCATGGGCATGAGCCGCGATATCACCTTTCGCAAGCAGATGGCCGAAGCGCTCGAATCCCACGCCAAACTGCTCGAACAGGCCAACGCCGACCTCCGGATGCGCAACCAGGAACTCGACGAATTCACCTACATCGCCAGCCACGACCTGCAAGAACCCCTCCGCAAGCTCGTCTCGTTTACGGATGCCCTGCGCGAAGACATGCAGGCTGCGGACGAAGAAGAAGTCCGGCGGGACCTTGCCATCATCTCCTCAGCGGCCCGGCGCGCCTTCGGTGCCGCTGATACCCCCCTTGGAGCTCTAGCGCTCGCCGCCGCCCGGCCAGGGGTCGCCGCCGAGGCGCTCGCCTTCCTCGGTCGTCCGGTCCGGATGGGCCTCGCCGACGCGCGCGCGCTTGCCGAATCCACCGGCCTTTCACGAGCGCGCCGGATCCATGCCGTCCTCACCCCGCTCGCCGAGCGCGCTGGTGCGAGAAGGCCCTGCCCTAAACGCCTGGCTGACGTCTTTGCCAGCCAGAGGCGAATACCTCGCGGAGTCGATGCGTGAGCGGACGGACGAAGGCGAGGAGCCGTTGGCCGATCTCGGTGAAGCCCTGGCGGCAGCCCAGGCCATCGAACGCCGCCACCTGGCCGAGATCGTGCTCGGCGAACTCACCTCGGACCGGGGAGTTCTCACCCGCTGCTTACCCGCCGGGTTTGAGGGGATCTCCCGCTCCGTGGGCCACGCCAAGGCGCCCCTCCTGCAGGCGAGCCGCCTTCTGCGTGGCCGAAGCCACGCCGAGATTCGGCAACTCGTTCAGCTCTACGAGGCGCATGGCCTGCTGGGCATTGCTCCCCTGGAACTCGAGATCGAATGGGACACGCCCGCGGAGGAGAAGTCGATCACGGAAAGGCAGCAGATTCTGGCCCGAGCTGCGCTCACCATCGGCTTGTTCGGCTAGTCTCCGGGAAGTGGCCCCCTACGAGTCACCGCTCCCGATTGCCTTCGGGACCGGCCGTTACGAGCCCTTGCCGGCAGCCGTGCAGGACTGCCACTCTGGCGAATAGGGAGCACCTCCTCGCCGCGACAGGCTTGGGCCTCCACTCGATCCAATAGGGAAGCCGCAAGCCTCTGTCGCACAGTAGGTTGTGCTACCATCATCAGAGCCTTCCTCCCTCCCCAGCCTCCCTATTCCCCCACGCCGTCCTCGGAAGCCTCGAAACAGGCCGCTGTAGGCCGCTAACCGCCGGTTCTCGCCGGTCCTCCCTATTTCGAGAAGTGCCAGCTTGAGGGGCTGATGCCTGGCAGGCAGCTGAGGACTATGCTTGGCCGTGGGATCACATCGTGTCACCTTACTCGTGGGCGATATTCTCCAGCCTTTCTTCGGTGGTTCCCGCCGCGAGGGTTGGAGCTCGTCCCGTGGCTATCAGCTAGAGCCCGAGCATTCTCGAGGCGTCGAGGATTTGTTGACGTAAGGATTCGGATACCTATCAGCCCGTTGTGCAGCAAGCAGGCTGAATCCAGGAGAAGCCAGGTGCGGAGGCAATGGAAGGTCGCGTTGTCAGGTATCGCGATGGTGCTGTTGGTGGGATGCTCCCCGGCAATTCAGGCTAGCCGGTTCGAGACGTTCCCACCACGGCCAC
>CAZIIB010000981.1:0-1662 GCA_964539125.1 uncultured Thermoanaerobaculia bacterium
GCAGCGCCGCGCTCGCCACCCCCGGCAGCACCAGCGCCGCCGCCAAGCCCACTCCCAACAGATGCTTGCTCATCTTGCCCCCCTTCCTTTCCCCGATTTGGCAGATTGCTGTGGGCGGCCCGGCCTTGCCACGCCACCCGCAAAAGTCAATGCAATTCTCATGCCTCTCATCCGCGCAACGCGGTCTTTGTCATTGTATATGAGGGACTTAAGGAGCAAGTAATGCGCCGCGGCTATTCGCCCCCCCCCCCGAGCGCAGCACCAGTGTAAAGAATTCCGACAACGGCGCGGCCTGCGCACGCTCTCTTGCCCCCGCCGCCGCCGCCCCCGGAACGGCTCCTTGAGGCTCTTTGAGACCTCAGAAGGACGAAGACGAGAGTATTGTGTAAAGACTTCGTTAAGCGCCCGTAAGCTCGCAGCGGCCGGCCGCCGACCACCCGGTGTAAAGCTCGCCGACACGGCGACGGGATGCCGCCGGCGGCGCGTCCGCGAAGGGATCCGTCTTGACCGCCATGTGCGCACGCACCGCAGGGCGGCCCACCCCGGCCGGCACGCCCGGCCAAGCGAGGACCGGGGCGAGTATCCTTCGCTGCACAGCGATCATTCGAGACGGGGAACGGCGATGACCGCTGCGGGTCGAACCCGCACAGTGCGCTCGCAGGAGGGACGCCACCTTAACCCCAGCGGCCAGGGAGAGAGGCCGCATCCCTGCGGCAATGCTCAGTCCTCATCGGGTAGCAGGATCGTGACCACCGGCTCCCCGGCATCGCCCGGTCCGACCACCAGCTTGAGTTCAGTCAGCTCGGGCTGCGTCGTGGCGCCGTCGCGCGGCACCCGATAGAGCAAGAAGAGCAGCCGGTCTCCCGGCCTAGGTGAGCCGCGCACCGCGTGGGTGGCCATGTACAGGACATCCCACAGCCGGCCGCTCAGGTCCTGGTGTACCTGGAGGCGGCTGTCGGCCTCGGTCCAGGCGACGCAGTCGGCCCAAGCGGCGGCGGTCAAGGCCACCGGGAAGCGAAAGCCGGCCTCGTTGGCCATGGGTCCCGGGTCTACCAGCACGCCGTCGGACACTGTCCACTGACGCCGCTGGCCTAAGGTTTTCCCCGTTGCTCACTGGACCCTGGTCACTTAGGCTCAGGTCAAGGTGGAGAATTGCGTCTGTAAAGCAGGATCCCCCGGATTTGATCGGTCCCATCTCCGCATAGCCCGTCGTCGCGGAGATGCTCAAGATCTCGAAGCCTTCCCGTACGGGATACGTGGCTTTGAACCCGGCCGGAAGGGGTGCCGTCCGTACCGACCCGGCCCCAGCTGACAGATTTGGGGACTTGGATGCTGACGACCGCTGCTGTGGCATGGTAACCTCCGTTGATGCTCGATGGCCAAATCATTGCGGAGAGGGACCCCGTGAAAAAGCTCGAAAGGGTATCCGAAAGCTGCACCTTTCCGACTGGATTCGTCCGGCTAGCATACGAAAGCGCATACTACGGCCGCGAAGGGGAACACCACGACCGGTTGCTCACCCGAGGCGTGCCACGGCGGCTCGCAAAGTGTCTGGAGATAGGTGAGCGTACCGGGCAGTTAGCTTTGGGTCCGAGTGACCCAGCAGACGCTGGACGGTGTAGAGGTCGACACCGGCCTGTACCAGCTTGGATGTGAACGTGT
>CAZIIB010000982.1:0-691 GCA_964539125.1 uncultured Thermoanaerobaculia bacterium
GGTCGGCCTCGTCGAGGTACTGGGTGGTGAGCAGGACGGTGGTGCCGGCGGCGACCCGGTCCTCGATCGTCCTCCAGAGGCCGATGCGGCTGCGCGGGTCGAGGCCGGTGGTCGGCTCGTCGAGGAAGAGGACCGGCGGCCGGGCGCCCAGCGCCGCGGCCAGGTCGAGGCGGCGGCGCATCCCGCCCGAGTAGGTGCGGACGAGGCGGTCGGCGGCGTCGCTGAGGTCGAAGCGCTCCAGCAGCTCTGCGGCGCGGCGGCGCGGCTCGCGCTTCGGCAGGTGGTAGAGGCGACCGACCATCTCCAGGTTCTCGGCGCCGGTGAGGTTCTCGTCGACTGCCGCGTACTGGCCTGCGAGCCCGATCCTGGTGCGTAGGGCGGGCGCCTCGTGGACGACGTCGAGCCCGGCCACGCGGGCGCTGCCGCCGTCGGGCCGCAGCAGCGTGGTGAGGACGCGGACGGCGGTCGTCTTGCCGGCGCCGTTCGGCCCGAGCAGGCCGAGCACGCTGCCGGCCGGCGCCCGCAGGTCGACTCCGTCGAGCGCCCGCACGTCGCCGTAGGACTTGCGCAGGCCGCTGGCCTCTATGGCGGCGTCGGCGGCCATCGACACCGCAATCTACTCGCCCGACCGCTAAAAATCAGTCGTCGAAATCGAAGTCCTTCGGGGGCTTCTGCTCGAACCAGAGCTGGT
>CAZIIB010000982.1:701-1659 GCA_964539125.1 uncultured Thermoanaerobaculia bacterium
CCTCCTCGAGGAAGTCGGGGGTCTCCTCGAGCACGTCCTCCTCGTCGGGGCCGGCGGGGGGCTGGTCGGCCTCAGGCTTGTCTTCGAGCTCGGCGTCGTCCTCCCCGGCCTCGGCCTCGGCCGGCGCCTCCAGCGCCTGGTCCAGCTCGTCGGACAGCCGCTTCTCGTCGAAGAAGTCGTCGGCGTCCTCCTCCGGCTCCTCCTCCTCCTCGGCCTCGTCGGCGCCGGACAGCGGGTCGACCGGGGCGAGGCGCGGCTCCCCCATCTCCTCCTCGACCAGCTCGTCCTCCGTGGGCGCCGGCGACTGGGACCCGGAAAGCTCCTCCTCGACGTCGTACAGCTCGGTTGGCTGCTCGGCGATCGCCTCGCGCTCCTCGGGGGAGGGACCGGAGGGGGGCTCGGGCTCGGGCGGTGCCTCCGGCTGCGGCTCCGCAGCCGGCTCAGGCTCGGGAATCGCCTCGTGTTCCATCGCCGGCGCCTCCTCCTCGGCGGGCTCCTGCGGCTCGAGCTGGCGCTCGGCCTCGGGCGGTGGCTCCGGCTCGGCGGGAGGCGCCTCCCGAGGGGGCGCCTCTTGAAGATCGGCGATATCGGCGGGGGGCCGCCGTCGGGTGGGAGCCTCCCCGGCCGGCTCGGGCTCGACGGGCTCCTCGGGCTCCGGCTGCGCCATGAACTCGGTGGGTGCCTCGGCAGCGGACTCCTCGTCGCCAGGCCGCTCCGCGGCGCCGAATGCCTCGTCCTCGAGCTGCTGCAGCTCGGACTCGCCGGCCCCGTGCTGCCGCTTCAGCTCCAGGTGTTCTTTGATCGCTTCGTCGAGAATGCCCATAGCTGCTCCGAGAAGCTAAAGATTATGCGGTTATCCTTGCACCTGCGAGGCCATTGGGACGATCCTCCCAGCCACGCACGCGGGGCTATAGCTCAGTTGGAAGAGCGCCTGGATCGCACCCAGGAGGTCGCCGGT
>CAZIIB010000983.1:0-1656 GCA_964539125.1 uncultured Thermoanaerobaculia bacterium
GTGGCCGAAGAGCGCCGACCGTCAGTGGGGCACCGAGATCCACACCTTCTATGGTCTGACGCCGTACTGGGAGGCGACTCCCGCCCGCAACACCGATCGGTAAGCCGATCGTGATACTCACCGGCCCTCGCGGCCGATGAGCGAACGCCCGCCAGCTTCGATGGCGGGCGTCTTTTTTTTGTCCGGACCGGCTCCCGGCCCGATCAGCACGGCGACGAAGAGGCCACCCTCCGGATCCGCCCGTCGCCTCGTCTTTCATAATGATACGATCCGCCCTTCCACTCGACCGCGAGCCGAATCCAGGCCTCGAGAGGGCGGCCCATGGCGCCCACCGGCGACCGGCTGGAATTGCCGTGATTCGAACCGGCACCATGAAACGCTCTTCAGGTACTCGGCCGGGGAGGTACACGTGAGACCCATCCTTCCGACACTCTGGCTGGCGCTGGCGCTCGGAGCCGGAGTCGCGCCGGCCGCTCGGGCGGCGGACGCCCCGGCGGCGACCGCCCTGGTCCACGCCACGGTCATCGACGGCACCGGCGCTCCGCCGCAGCCTGGAACCACGCTGGTCGTCGAGCACGGGCGGATCTCGGCGGTCTTTCCAGACGGCCGGGGCGAGATCCCGGAGGACGCGAAGGTCGAGGACCTCTCCGGCAAGTTCGTCATCCCCGGCCTGATCGACGCCCACGTGCACCTGACCGGCGCGGCGAACGACGTCGAGGGCTACCGCAAGCTCCTCGGCGCCCTGCTCCACGACGGCGTCACCACGGTCCGGGACATGGCGGGCGACGACCGCCTCGTCGGGTATCTCGCGCGCGAGACCGCCTCGGGCGCCCTTCCCGGGCCGGACGTCTTCTACGCCGCCCTCCTTTCGGGTCCGTCCTTCTTCGCCGACGATTTCCGCGCCCAGGGCGCCTCCGCCGGCCTGGTCCTGGGCGAGGCCCCCTACATGCTGGCGGTGACCGCCCGGAGCGACGTCCCGCTGACCGTCGCCGAGGCCCGCGGCACGGGCGCCACCGGCGTCAAGCTCTACGCCGACCTGCCGGCGGACCTGGTCGGGAAGCTGACCGAGGAAGCCCACCGCCAGGGAATGCTGGTCTGGACGCACGCGACCATCTTCCCCGCCAAGCCGAGCGACGCCGTCGCCGCCGGCGCGGACACGATCTCCCACACCCCCTACCTGGTCTGGGAGGCGGCGCCCCGCGTGCCCTGGGACTACCGGATGCGCGCCCACGGTGACTTCGCCCACGTCCGCCCGGACGACCCGCGGATCGTGGCTCTCCTCGCGGCGATGCGCGCGCGCGGGACGATCCTCGACGCCACGATCTTCCCCTTCGTCCACGAGGCGAAGGAGACTCCTTCCCGGGTCGGCCCGGGAATCGTCGAGTGGACCTACGCCGCGACCCGCCTCGCCCACGAGAAGGGCGTGCTCGTCGACGCGGGGAGCGACAGCTCGGGCTTTCCGGCCAGCGAGAAGGGCGTCGATCTCGAGGCCTCGCCGGAGGTCGAGTCCGAGATGGAGCTGCTGGTCGACCACTGCGGCTTCACGCCCCTCGAGGCGATCCGGGCGGCCACCCGGGTCGGCGCCATGACCGTGGGCCGAGCGGCCGACCGCGGCGCCCTGGTCCCGGGCCTGCGCGCCGACCTCGTGGTCCTCGG
>CAZIIB010000984.1:0-1655 GCA_964539125.1 uncultured Thermoanaerobaculia bacterium
CACGCTCGCCCTGGGGATCGGCGCCAACACCGCCAACTTCAGAGTGCTCGACGCGGAGCTGCTCGCGCCCTTGCCCTACCCGGACTCGAGCCGCATGGTCCAGGTGTGGAACACCTACCCCAAGATGGGACTCGACACCGCCTCGGTGTCGGTGCCCGACTACTTCGACCGCCGCGCGGGCGTCCCGGCCTTCGAGGAGAGCGCCCTCTACGGCCACGAGAGCCTCAACCTCTCGGCCGGCGAGACCACCGAGGGGACCCCGGAGCGGGTGATCGGCCTGCGGGCCACCGCCTCCCTCTTCCCCCTGCTCCGCGCCCACGCCGCCCTCGGCCGGGTCTTCGGCGAGGACGAGGACCGGCCGGGCCACGACCAGGTCGCGGTGCTCTCCGACGGCCTCTGGCGCCGCGACTTCGCCGCCGACCCCGGAATCGTGGGCCGCGACATCCGCCTCGACGGCGAGCCCTGCCGGGTGCTGGGCGTCATGCCGGCCGGGTTCGCCTTCCCCTCGCCCCACGTCGAGGTCTGGCGGCCCTTCGCCCCGACCCCGGAGCAACGCTCCGACGACTCCCGGGGCTACGAGTCCTACTCCATGGTCGCCCGGCTCGCCCCAGGCGCCTCCATCGCCCTCGCTCAGAAGCAGATCGACGCCATCCACCAGCGCAACCTCGAGCGTTTCCCAGAGGTCGCCAAGTTCTGGAAGGCCGCCGGCTTCGGCGGCAAGGTCATCGACCTGCGCCAGGACCGCTACGGGAGCCTGCGACCGATGCTGCTCCTCCTCCAGGGAGTGGTCGCCCTGGTGCTCCTGATCGCCTGCTTCAACGTCGCGAACCTCCTCCTCGCCCGGGTCTCGGCGCGCCACAAGGAGCTCGCCGTGCGCACCGCGCTGGGCGCCGGCATGGGGCGGATCGCCCGCCAGCTCCTGCTCGAGAGCCTGCTCCTGGCCGCGGCCGGCGCCACCGCCGGGATCGGCCTGGGCGCGGCCGGGGTGAAGCTCCTCGCGGGCTCCGGGCTCGCCGACCGGCTGGCCGGCCTCCACGTGGGACTCGACGCTCCCGTCCTCGGCTTCACCCTCGCCCTGGCCCTCGGGACCGCTCTCGTCTTCGGGCTCTTCCCGGTGATCTCGGTCTGGCGGAGCGACCCCGCCGGCTCGCTCAAGGAGGAGGGGCGCGGCGCGGGCGGCGGGCGGCGAACGACCCGGGTGCGCAAGGTGCTGGTGGTCGCCGAGGTGGCGCTGGCCCTGGTGCTCTTGGCCGGGGCGGGGCTTCTCGTCCGGACCCTGGCCGCCCTCGCCGACGAGAGTCCGGGCTTCCGGCCGGACCACCTGCTCCTCGCCCAGGTCGACCTGCCCGACTCGCGCTACGGCGAGCCGCAGCAGATCGTGGCGTTCTTCGACCGCGCGCTCGAGCGGGTTCGAGCCCTGCCCGGGGTGCTTTCGGCCGGCGTGATCAGCTCCGCGCCGTTCTCGGGCAACTCCTCCTCCGGCTCCTACTGGATCGAGGGCTACACCCCGGCCGAGGGTGAGTCGGCGCCCCACGCCCTGCTCCGCGTGGTCGACGACGGCTACTTCGCGACCGTCGGCATTCCGCGGCTCGCGGGACGCGGCTTCACCCGCTTCGACCAGGCCGACTCGCCCATGGTGGCGGTGGTCGACGAGA
>CAZIIB010000985.1:0-1654 GCA_964539125.1 uncultured Thermoanaerobaculia bacterium
GCGCCACTAGAAAACCGGTTGCTAAAATTGAAAGATATTTCTTCTTCATCTTTTCATCTCCCCTCCAAACAACTTATTAAATTTTCATTACAAATGGATTATGCCTTCTCTGGTATCCATAGAGTGGATATAAACTCTTTTGCTACCTGAGAAGGCATAATCCATTTGTAATGAAAATTTAATAATTAGTTGGGGGGGAGATGAAAAGATGATGAAGAAATATCTATCAATTTTGGCAACCGGTTTTTTCGTGGCGCTCACGGCAGGGGCGGCGCAGGCAACGCTTACGACCATCGGCACGGCAACCTATAACGGTAACGACTACAACCTGATATGGGAAGACAGCAACAACGGTAATTCCCTTGTCTGGCTGGATTATTCGAACGCTGCAAATACATGGCAGAACCAGGTGGCTTGGGCAGCGGGGCTGAATGCGGGTGGTAGCGGGTGGACCTTTGCCGTCAATCCCGGCTACACGATAAATTGGGATGGGAACGAATGGCGTTTGCCAGATGCTGGTACGGTTCCTCAAGGCGGTTTTTACATAACTAACTCGGAGATGGGGTATCTTTTTTATACGGAGTTGGGGAATAAAGGGCATACCAATACGGATGGATCGTACAATACTACGCCACCAGCACCCGATTATTATTTTCAAAACAAAAGTGATTTTGAAAATTTGATTGCGTACGTGTACTGGTCCAGCTCGGAGTGGGCATACGATAAGGAGTATGGAGCCTGGTTTTTCAACACGATAGCTGGTTTCCAGAGCACGGCCATTAAATCAGCCGGTTACTATGGGGTAGCGGTTCGCAGCGGACAAGTTTCGGAAAATTCTGCGGCTCCTGTACCAGAACCGTCAACTATCCTACTCTTCGGCACCGGCATTGCCGGTCTGGCAGGAGTGCGGAAAAGGAATAACAGGATCCGCTGTTGATTTTTTCACGCCTGTATTACTTGGCAGTAGGGTGCTGCATCGAAAGCATAAAGGGCATTGGACAATAACTTGTTTTGCCCGTCAAACGTGGTCTACCGTAATTTACAGAGAGGCTTTAAGAGGAAAACGGATTAAGACCTCTTTAATTAGCCTTTCGAGAGTCCATCCAGAAGCTTCCGGTTGGGCTTAATCTAAAAGTCAACAGGCGTATATCCAATCGGGGGGGGACCCATGCTCATTAACGCCCACTGCCATATTTTTAACCTCCAGTCCGTTTTTACCAAGGGAACCAAAGACATCCTCAAGGAACGGCTCCATGGTTCGCTGGGCGATTTCGCCTTTGTGCTAGAGCCGCTCTTAAACATTCTCGATCGCCTTATGAAGGCCGGGAACGGGAGGGGGCAAGCAGCCGCGATCGCAACCGCTCCCCATCGGGAACTCGCCCTGGCCCTGGAAGAAATGGGGGATGAGGGGCTGTCCGACAAGGAAATCGGTCTGCGCGATGGACTTAAGCGTGCTCTCCAGGCAAAGGCTGAAAAGGGACGGCTCGAGTCGGATCTCCTGGCTTCTATCATCCTCACGTTGAAGGATCTCGCAGACGTCTCTCACATCGACGCCTACCTTTTCCAACTCAGTGACCTGGTCGAGTTCGTCAGCATGTCCCTGCACCCCGACATGGATTACATAACCGACTACCTCTTCAATGAGATAGTCAAG
>CAZIIB010000986.1:0-1648 GCA_964539125.1 uncultured Thermoanaerobaculia bacterium
TGGCCTACATGAGCAGCCGCGGCTTCTACCGCTGGGGCTTCAACACCTTCTTCCCGCTGCTCGCAGTCCAGGCGGCGTCCATGAGCCTCACCCAGGTCGGCCTCGTCCTGTCCCTCTACATGCTCACGGGCTCCGTCATCCAGTACCCCTTCGGCCTCCTCGTCGACCGCCACCCGTCGTGGAAAGTCCCACTGATCCTGGTGGGCGGCGGAGTGAGCGCCCTCGCGATGTGCGCCACCGCGCTCGCCCGGAGCCTCGCCCTCTACGTCGTCCTGGCCCTCGCCATGGGGATCGCGAGCGCCGTCGCCCGCGCCTCGGCGGTCGCCATCCGGACCGAGCGGGGGCGGATCCACGGCATGGGGGCCGCCACCGGGGTCTTCACCACGTCGTTCAGCCTCGGACAGGTCCTGGGCCCCATCGCTTTCGGGGCCGTCGCCGACGTGGCAGGCATCCCGGCCGCCTTTGTCCTCGGGGGCGTCGTGGGGCTCGCCGGGACCCTGGCTGGGGCGGCGCTTCTCAAGGAGAAGGTGACGCCGACCTCCCCGACTTCGTCCGTGACCTGAGCGTCGCGCCCTCGAACCGCCGCCTGGTGCCCTCCGGGACGTCGGGCCGGCCGACGCGGAGGTCGGCCGCTTCAGGCGTTCGGTGCCCCCTCTCCGGACCCGCCTGTTTTGACCGCAAGAACCGCATAGCGGGCCCTTTTCGAGTCCGGCATCCTTTGCCCATCGGCGGCGCGAGACCACACACCGCCGACCCGAACCTGAAAGGAGACGACCCGTGAGCTTCCAGATCCTGCCCCTCCCCCGGGCCTTCCTCGACCGCGTCCGGAACGAGGGTCTCGACGACCAGGGCCAGCCCGTCCAGCGCCTCACCGCCGAGGGCGGCGAGCCCTGCCGCGACGTCCTCCGCCGCGCCCGGCCCGGCGAAGAGATCCTCCTCGCCAGCTTCTGTCCCTACGACCAGACCGGCCCTTTCCGCGAATTCGGCCCCGTCTACGTCCTCTCCGAGCCCTCGGACGAGTCCGTCGACTACCACCGGTTCCCGGACTCGGGCGACGGGCTCACCGACTACTTCCACGGCCAGCTCGCGCTGCGCGCCTACGGCCACGACGAAGACATCCGGGACGCCGTCCTGGTCACCGCCGAGGAGGCCCCCGGGAGCGCCGAGCGCTTTCTCGGCTCCCCCGACACCGCCTTCGTCCAGGCCCGGTTCCCCACCTACGGCTGCTTCGCCTGCCGGATCGAGAGGGCGTCATGAGCCTCCAGAGCGCCACGCCGGCCGGCGAGCGATACTCTTCCCACCGGACCCTGACTGAGCAAATGGCCGAGCCCGTTCCCAGCGACGCCCGACTCCCGCTCGACGCCGACGCGGCCTGGGCCGCCGTCGCCGCCCGCGACCGCTCTCGGGACGGCCGGTTCGTCTTCGCCGTCGAGACCACGGGCATCTACTGCCGGCCGTCCTGCCCGGCCCGCCGGCCCAAGCGCGAGAACGTCCGCTTCTTCGCCGCGCCCGAGGACGCGAAGGCCGCCGGCTTCCGGGCCTGTCTCCGCTGCCGGCCCGACGAGGCGGTGGCGGACCCGGCGGAGGCCCGGTCCCGGGCCGCCCGCGACTACCTCGAGGCCCACCTCGACGAGACCGTCACCCTCGC
>CAZIIB010000987.1:0-1643 GCA_964539125.1 uncultured Thermoanaerobaculia bacterium
CCGCTCGGGAAAACTTGACTCACCTGTCACGAAGTGAGCCTTTGTAGATGTCTAGTCCGGTGGCGCCTGCGACGGGTCATGGGCTCCCACCCTCGAAGTGGGCTAGGGGCGCCCCCTCCCTGGGGGCAGGGAGAGCTTCACCGGCGGGCGGCGCGCATCTCGAGCCTCTGAGCTACCCTGAGCATGCGGCAGCCCTGGGTGGGGGCGTCCCCTCTCCCCCCTGGAGTTGGAAAGGGGATCGAGGGGATGCTGGGGGGATGCGATGAACCCACCGTTCTGGAGACGGCAATCTCCTGCGCACAGCCTGCGCCGGTCGGCGTGGGCGGGGGTCCCACCTACCAGACGCCCACGGGTTCTCAGGCGCCTCTCGAATTGAAACGGAGCGTCATCAGATGATCGTAGGAGTACCGAGAGAGACTCATCGTCACGAGCACCGGGCCGGCCTGACGCCTTCGGCCGTCGCCCGTCTCGTCCAGCGCGGCCACGGCGTGGTGGTGGAGCAGGGCGCCGGCGCCGAGGCGCACTTCTCCGAGCTCGACTACGAGCGCTCCGGGGCCCAGATCGTCTACAGCCGCCAGGAGGCCTACCAGCGGGCCGACGTCGTCTGCCGGGTGGGCACGGTCGCCCGGGACGAGCTCGAGCTCCTGCGCCCAGGCTCGATCCTGTGCGCCTTTCACCACCTGGCGGTCGCGCCCCGGTCCACGATCGAGCGGCTCCAGGAGCTCGAGATCACGGTCCTGGGCTACGAGATCATCGGCGATGGAGAGGGCGGGCTGCCGGTGCTCGTTCCGGTGAGCGAGATGGCCGGGCAGATGGCCTTGCAGATCGCCGCCGGCCTGCTGCGCAGCGAGGCGGGCGGCCGGGGCATTCTCCTGGGTCAGGTGCCCGGGGTCCCGCCGCCCACGGTCCTCGTGGTCGGGGCGGGCACTGTGGGCACGGCCGCCGCGCGCCAGGCGGTGGCCGCCGGAGCGCACGTGATCGTGGTGGACGCCGAGCTTCGGCGCCTGCGCCGCGTCACCGAGGCCCTCCAGGGGCGGGTGGTGACGGCGATGGCGGGCATCGACCGGCTGGAGCGCTTCACCGCCATCGCCGACGTGGTGATCGGCGCGGTCCTGGTGCCCGGCGGCAGGGCCCCCTTCCTGGTCACCGAGGGCATGGTTCGCGCGATGAAGACGGGCAGCGTGGTGGTCGACGTGGCGATCGACCAGGGCGGCTGCGTCGAGACCAGCCGGCCGACCACGCTGGGCGACCCGACCTTCGTGGTCCACGGCGTGACCCATTACTGCGTGCCCAACATGACCGCCGACATCCCGCGCACCGCCTCCCGGGCCCTGGCCAACGCCGCGTTGCCCTACCTGGCCCGGATCGCGGAGCTCGGGCTCGACGAGGCGGCGCGCCGCGACCCCGGCCTCGCCCAAGGGGTCTATCTCTACCGCGGAGTCCTCGTCCACCCGCGGATCGGCGAGATCCTGGGGCAGGAGGTCTCGACCGTGGAAGAGCTCCTGGGTAGGGAGGCGCCATGACGTGGCACGGCGAGTATCGGGGCAAGCTGCGGAGCGCCGCCGAGGCCGTCTCGGTGGTCTCCTCGGGAGACCGCGTCTACTACGGCGGCAACGCCGCCATCCCCCAGGCCCTGGTGCGGG
>CAZIIB010000988.1:0-1642 GCA_964539125.1 uncultured Thermoanaerobaculia bacterium
AGGGCGGTCGAGGCGTGACGTGGCCGGGACTCGAACCGGACGAGGAGCCTCTCGGCGAGAGCGAAATCGGCCCGCGCCTCGATCATGTCGGCCAGGACCGCGCCGGCGGAGTCGCCGGTCTCCATGGCCACGTCGAGGGCGGTCTCGGCGAGCGCGGCGAAGTCGCGCGCCAGGTAGCTCTCGAGGAGCTCTCGATTCTGCGGCTTTCTCTGGACGAGCCTGCCGAGGACGGTGAGGGCGTTTCGCGGTCCGTCTCGACCGAACACCGTTGCGGGAGCCTCTCGGAGCGCTCCGGTTCCGGAGTCGCCCGACGGCTCCGCGTCACGCTCTCGATCGCTCAAGGTCTTGAGGCCGGGACTGGGATGAGATCGAACAAGTCGTCTCCGCCCTCCTTGCTCTCTCGCTCGACCAGGTGTTCGCCGAGGAGGTCGGGAAGCGGGGGAGTGATCCAGTGGGTGCCGGGATAGCACTCGTGAAGCAGGCGAGCGACGTTCGTCAGGACGGAGGCTGGCTGGTCCCCGAAGAACGGCAGCCGGCGCAGGAGCTCCACGCCGCGCGCTTCGTCGGCGATGCCGCCCCCCAGGGTGACCGCCGCCAGCGCCCGTCCGATTCCGGGCTCCAAGTCGGGGGAGAGGCCCCGCGCCCGGGCGCGCTCGCGCCAGAACCGCCGTTCGCGGCCCAGGAGGAAATCTAGGATGCCGGTCTCACCCCGGACGCGGACGCCGTCGATGGCTGCCAGCGCTAGCAGGTGGAGAAGCAGAACCCGCTCATAGGTCGCGGCCGACAGATCGTCCGGCGGACCCTCGCGGGGACCTCGCCCGAGACGCTCGGAGAACGCCGAGCCGGCGAGGCGGTAGGACGCTTCCCGCTCCTGGGCTGTGAGGGTAAGGGGCCGCAAGGCGTGCAGGGTGGTGGCCGGGCCGGAGAGAATCTCGCCGCACTCCCGCTCCTCTCGGAGCTCATCCCACCAATTCGCGGCGAGGCGCGCCAGGAGAAGCAGCCGGCTCGGTACCGACTCGCGAGCGGCGAGGCGTTGGAGGAGCGCCGGCAAGAGGTCGCGTCGGCTCTCCGCATAGTCGACCACGGCGAGGACCGGCCGTGGAGGTTCTCCACCCTGTGGCTCCGCGGCGTCGAGCAGCCGGTCGACGGCCTCTTCGGCCCGAGTGCCGACGGCCCGCGGTACGAATCCGGCCAGCCATCCCGCGTCTCGCCGGCGCCGGCAGAGCTCCAGGGCGAGGCGCGTCTTGCCCATTCCCCCGGGCCCGGTGTAGAGGCGAAGGCCGAAGAGCGCGTCTCCGTCGCACCAGGACTCGAGGTCGGCGAGCTCCTGCTCGCGTCCATGGAACGGGACCACGCCGTACTCGGCCCTCAAGAGCGCAGCCGGTGGGGAGAGGTCCGGGCGCCAGGAGGAGCGAGGCAGCTCGAGCGGTGGGATGGCGCGCGGTGGGGTGGGGCGCGCCTCGTCGGGATCGTCGGGGCCGCCGGGCTCGCAGCGAGCCAGCGGGTGGGCGAAGACGGTGTAGGCGAGCCAGGTGGCGTTTCCCGGGTCGACTTCACGTAGCTCGATGCGGGCCTGCCTGGCCGCTTCGCCGATCGGCAAGCCCGACAGGAGTCGGCGGTAAAAGGCGCGGCAGAACCGCAC
>CAZIIB010000989.1:0-467 GCA_964539125.1 uncultured Thermoanaerobaculia bacterium
CAAGCACGCGCCGGGACCGTTCCAGGGCCTCGCGAAGCAACGTGACCGCTTCGCCCGACCACTGGGTCCGTTGAGGCCTGCGTGTTGGATCGTTGAGCGCTATCCAGCCCTGGCTCCGGTGCTGGTAGCTCCAGCCTAGAGACATTATCGCCCGAATGGTTATGGGTGCATCCTCGCCGAGAACGCGGCGCGACGACTCAATCGCCTCTCGAAGAATCTCCTGCCCCTCGGCGTAGTTCTCGGCCCAGACGTAGTAGTGGCCTAGCAGCCTCTTCGAAACAAGCGTAGCGGGGTCATCGGGGCCGCGCGCCTGCTCGTTTAACTCCACCGCGCGTCGCATACAGACCAGCGTCGAGTCGATGACATTATAGGCCGGTCCGACTGCAAGATAGAGATCCGCGGCGAGCGCCGGCTCCTTCACGAGTCCGGCCTCGATTCGCATTACAGCCCTGTCGAGCACGTGCTTG
>CAZIIB010000989.1:477-1639 GCA_964539125.1 uncultured Thermoanaerobaculia bacterium
ATCCGTGGCACCTGCCCCCTGGCCCGACCGCCCGATGGCCGTAGGCCCCCGCCCCCCGGTCCGCAGCCTCCCGGCCAGGTCGAAAGCCATGTCCGCCGGCTTCATCCCCTGCAGCGTGCTGGCCAAGAAGTCCGACGCCTTTTGCGACCGCTCCTGTTCGGCCCGCGCCTGCGCCTCCGCCCGTCGCGCACGCACAAGCGCCATCGTTGTCCCCAACACCGCTCCGACCAGCGCCAGGACCACGATTCCCGCCGCCGTCACCCCCAACCGGTGCCGGCGTGCGAACTTCATCGTTCGGTATCCCATACTTGGCGGCCGCGCCGACACGGACATGTCCTGCAGGTAGCGCTCGATGTCCGCGGCCAACTCCATGGGCGACGCGTACCGCCGACTTCGGTCCTTCTCCAGCGCCATCATCACGATCCAGTCCAGCTCGCCCCGAAGTTGCCGTCTCAATGCCTTGGTCTGGGTCCTGCGTGCGCGAGCCCGGCGGGCGGATTCACCGTCGGAGGAGACCATCCGAGTCGACGGCCGCTTGGGTTCTTCGTCGCGGATGCGCTGCATCAGCGTCAGCGTATCCCCTCCCTCGAACGGCCGTGATCCGACCAACAATTCGTACAGGATCACGCCGAGAGAGTACACGTCCGCACGCGTGTCGAGATCCATGGTGTCCGCGTCTACGTGTTCCGGACTCATGTATTCCGGGGTCCCGATCAGCATCCCTGGAATCGTGTGCATCGTCCGCTCCGAGAGGCTCCGCCCCACCGCCTTGGCCACCCCGAAGTCGATCACCTTTGGCACCGGCTTCCCATCCACCTCCGCAACCAGCACGTTCGACGGCTTGAGGTCCCGGTGGATCACCGCCTTCTGGTGGGCGTGCTGCACCGCCTCGCACACCGTCTGGAACAGTTTCAAGCGCTGCGGCAGCCCCAATCGTCGTTGATCGCAGTACTCGGTAATCGGAGTGCCACGAATCAGCTCCATGACGAAGTACGGTTGACCTCGCTCCGTCTCCCCCGCGTCCAGGACCCGCGCGATGTTCGGATGGTCCATCATCGCCAGCGTCCGGCGCTCCGCCTCGAACCGGGCCACGATCTGGCGCGAATCCATCCCCGTCCGGATCACCTTCAGAGCCACCTCGCGCTCCACCGGTTTCGTCTGC
>CAZIIB010000990.1:0-1638 GCA_964539125.1 uncultured Thermoanaerobaculia bacterium
GGCGGAGCTCGCCGGGCCGCTGATGCGGTCGCTGGGCCGGCGTGGAGGAAGCGCCCCCGGGGCGAGGGCTCGCGGCTTGGGGGCGATCCTGGGGACGGTCGCCGCCCGGGCCCGGCAGCGCATCGGCGACGATCACGATCCCCTCCGGGTCGCACGACGTCGCCTGGAGAGCGAACGGGAGGACGCCACGCGCCGGCTGGGAGAGATCGAGGACTCCGTGGAGGCCGAGATCGGGGAGGTGCTCCGGACGGCGCTCGAGCCGCTGGACTCCCTTGGGGAGGAGGCGCCATGAGGACCTCGAGCTTCGCGGCGGCCATCGAGGACGCCCTCGCGCAGGCCATGGCCGAGGATCCGGCGATTCTCGTCATCGGTGAGGACGTGGCCACCCTGCGGCGCAACCTCCTGGTGCGCTTCGGCGAGGAGCGTGTGCTCGCCGCCCCGATCAGCGAGGCGGCGTTCACCGGGGCCGCGGTGACCGCCGCCATGGCCGGCCTCAAGCCGGTCGTGGAGGTGATGCTGGTCGACTTCATCGGCGTGGCGGTGGACGCTCTCCTCAACCACGCGGCCAAGGTCGAGGCCTTCTCCGGGGGCGCCTGGAACGCGCCCCTGGTGGTCCGCTCGGCGTGTGGCGGAGGCTATGGGGACGGCGGGCAGCACGAGCAGAGCCTCTGGGGGTGGCTGGCACACATCCCGGGGCTCGCCGTGGTCGTGCCCTCGACTCCGGCGGATGCGGGGGGCCTCCTGCTGGCCGCCCTCGAGCACCCGGGGCCCGTCGTCTACCTGGAGCACAAGCTCCTGGCGGACTACTGGCTCGACTACCTGGGTGGCGCTTCGCGGCCGACGGTCTCGTTCGACGTTCCCGCCGAGGGGGCGCGAGGACCGGTGCCCAAGCGCTGGGAGGCGCTACCTCTCGGCCGAGCCGCGGTACGCCGCGAAGGCACCGACCTGACGATCGTGAGCGTCGGCGTGGGAGTGCACCGGGCTCTCGAGGCCGCGCGGTCCCTCGAGGAGCGGGAGGCCTCGGTCGAGGTGATCGACCTGCGGAGCGTGGCCCCCCTCGACGGAGACAGCGTGGTTCGAAGCGTCTCGAAGACCGGGCGCCTGCTGGTCGTCGACGAGGACTACCGGGGCTTCGGCCTCTCCGGGGAGCTCGCCGCGCTGGTGCTCGAGAAGGGCGTCGCCTTCGAGTACCGCCGGGTCTGCACCGAGGGGACTCTCCCCTTCGACCGGGCGCGGGAGCAGGAGGCCCTTCCCAACGTCGGCCGGATCGTCCGGGCGAGCGAAGAGTTGCTGGCCCGGTGACGCCGGCCCTGGAGTAAGCTCCCCCGTGGGAGGAGAGCCTCTATGCCCCGGACCGTCCACGGCCTGCATCACGTCACCGCCATCGCAGGCGATCCGCAGGAGAACCTCGACTTCTACGTCGGGGTGATGGGTCTGCGCCTGGTCAAGCGGAGCGTCAACCAGGACGCGCCGGACACCTACCACCTGTTCTACGCCGACGCTGAGGGCACCCCGGGCACCGACCTCACCTTCTTCCCCTGGCCGCGGATGGGACGCGCGCGCCGCGGCGTCGGGCTCGCCGTCGAGGTGGCCTTCGGCGTCGCGCCGGGAAGCCTGGGCTACTGGCGCGAGCGCCTC
>CAZIIB010000991.1:0-1637 GCA_964539125.1 uncultured Thermoanaerobaculia bacterium
GGTGTAGATGTTGATCACCGCGGGCCGGCGCGAGCCCAGGGCGCGGAGCACGCCCCCCACCAGGTGGGCGGGCAGGGCCTGGGAGGTCTGGACCACGAACGCCCCGCGGTGGGCCATGGCGATCAGTCCCATCTCCTTCCTGTTCTCCTCCTTGCCGTGGTGGGCGTGGCCGTAGGCCGCCATGTCGGAGACCTGCCCCTTGAAGCCGCTGGTGCAGGCCTGACCGCCGGTGTTCGAGTAGACCTGGGTGTCGAGCACCACCACCCGGATCGGCTTGCCCGAGGCGAGCAGCCGCGAGACGTTCTGGAAGCCGATGTCGAGCATCGCGCCGTCGCCCCCCACCACCAGCATGGGCGGGCAGAGGCGGAACTCCTCGTCGGAGAGGGCGTGCCAGTCGAAGGCCTGGAAGAAGGCGTCGTGGACCGCCGGATCGTAGGCGTCGTCCGTCTCCAGCTCGGCCACCCGCACCGCGGCGAAGCCGTCGGCCATCTTGCGCATGATGCCCTCGAACAGGCCGATCGCCACCGACGGAGCGTCCTGGAACAGGTGGTTGGTCCAGGGGTAGGGGTAGGGGTTGTACGGGTAGGTGCTCCCCCAGACCGACGAGCAGCCGGTGGAGTTCGAGATGCCGAGGGCCGCCCGGCCGCGGCCGGTGGGCCCCTCGGTGTAGCGCCAGTGGAGGTCCTCGAGGGTCTTGAGGGCCCGCGAGATCCGGTCGAGTCGGGCCCGGTTCTCCTCCGCCACCGCCAGGTCGACGTGGAGCTCGCCCGCTTCGGCGACCTCCCCCAGGTCGGCCGACAGGGTCAAGAGCTCGTTGCCCTTGTCCTTGACCCGGGTGATCAGGTCCTCGAGCTTGGCGACGAAGGCCGCCACCCGCGGCGCGATCGCCGCCTCGACGGTGGCCACCACCAGGTGCATGCCGGTCTTCTCGCCGCAGCCCATGCACGAGCCGTCGCCGCCCACCATGGAGTGGTAGGTCTTCTTCTTCAGGAGCAGCGTGTGGAGCACGCCCACGCCCTCCTCCAGGTCGCTCACCTGGAGGAAGCGGTCGGGCGTGTCGGGCAGGGCCTCCCAGCGCTTCCAGTTGCGGCGCAGCGTGTCGACCAGCGAGTCGGTCTGCGTCGCCGAGTAGAGGGCGTCGTCCGGGCAGACCTCGACGCACAGGTTGCAGCCCTTGCAGGCGTACGGGTTGATCGTGATGGCGAGGAGCCCGCCCGAGCCCTCGCCGCGCCGCTCGGGGACGGTGAAGAAGGGGGCCGTGCGGGCCAGAGGGAACTCGCCCAGGCGCTCGACGACGCCGTCGAGCTCGCTCTCGAGGGCCGTGCGCTCGGGCGCGGAGAGCTCGAGCTTCGGAACCAGCGCCCGGTAGGCGCGGGTGACGGTGGCGCCGAAGGAGGAGTAGTCCTCCTCCCGCAGCAGGCGGCGAGCCTCCTTGGCGAGCGGCGCGACCAGCGTGCGCATCGCCTCGCTCGGGCCGCCGTTGGTTCCCCAGTCCTCCACCGCCGAGCGGATCATCTGCTCGACCTCCACCACCAGGCCGGGGATCGCCGCGTCGGGGCACTGGGTCCAGCACTGGCCGCAACCGGTGCACTTGTCGGCCAGGAGCTGCGGCGCCTCGAACCGGATGTTGGTCATGT
>CAZIIB010000992.1:0-1636 GCA_964539125.1 uncultured Thermoanaerobaculia bacterium
GGGTGGCCCTCGACGCCGCCGAGCCGGTGCGCGCCGAGACGATCCGCCGCTTCGAAGAGGCCTTCGGGCTCCACCGCGTCCTGGTGGCCGGCTACGGGCTGGCCGAGGCGACGGTGGGCGTGTCGATGCAACCGCCCGGCTCGGTGCCCGTGGTCTCGGAGCGGAGCCTGGTGGCCATCGGCCGGCCATTCCCGGGCGTGCGGATCGAGATCGTGGCGCGGGATGAGCCCGGTCGGCCTGCCCGGGAGGCGCGCCCCGGCGAGCTGGGGGAGCTGCTGATCGAGAGTCCGGCCAACACGCCGGGCTACTTCCGCAACCCTCGGGCGACGGCGGCGCTCTTCGCGCGCCCGGGAGTGATCCGCACCGGCGATCTGGGGTTTGCCGACGAGGCGGGGAACGTGTTCCTGGTCGGGCGGGTCAAGAACGTCATCATCCAGGCCGGCATGAACCTGGCGCCCCAGGAGATCGAGGAGGCGGTCGAGGCTCTGCCCTTCGTCCGGCGGGCCGCCGCCGTGGGCGTCGACCGGGGGCGCGCCGAAGGGGAGCAGGCGTTCGTCTTCGCCGAGCTGCGCCGCGCCGCACCCCCGCCGGCCGAGGAGCTCGAAGAGATGGCCCGCCAGGTGGTGGTGCGCTTCCACGAGCGCCTGGGTCTGCGGCCGGGACGGGTGGTGCTCCTGGTGCCCCGTGCCATCCCGCTCACCGCCAACGGCAAGCTCCGGCACGCCGCGCTCCGCCAGGCCTGGCTCGACGGCAGCTTGCGGGCCGAGGGCCGCATCCTCTTCCCCGCGGGTTGATCCCGTCTCCCGGAGTGCGGGACAATCACCGACCCGCCCAGCCGGCCCCGCCCTCCCGTGGCCTCCGGTGAGCGGAACGCCCCTTGCACCCGGGTTCCGCCGGAGGGAAAGGAGAGATCACCATTCCGTACCGCAAAGCACGTCGTCGCCGGCCCTTCAGCAGATCGAGCGGGGTGGGCGCCGCGGCGGGCGTCTGGATCGCGTTCTCCCCCTGGCTGTTCCACTACGCCGAGAACCTGCCCGCCCTGTGGGGCAGCGTCCTCGCAGGGTTGGTGGTGACCGCGCTCGCCGCGGTTCGCTTCGTGCGGCCCAAGGGCAGCGCCGGCCTGAGCTGGCTCAACTTCGCGGTCGCCCTGTGGGTGATCGCGACGCCGTGGATCTTCGACTTCGCCGCCAACGTCGTCGCGGCCTGGGACAAGGTGATCGTGGGCCTGATCCTCGCCGCCTTCGCCTGGAGCAACGCCATGACCGCCCGCCGTCGCCACCGGCCGATCTGAACCCGATCCGAAACCCAGGAGATCCCCATGGAACCCACCCCGAAGGAAGGAAAGACCCTCCCCGAGCTCGCCCTGCCGGACCAGGACGGCAAGATCCGCACCCTCGCCGACCTGGCCGGCCCCAAGGGCCTGGTGCTCTACACCTACCCCAAGGACGACACCCCCGGCTGCACCATCGAGGCGAAGGACTTCCGCGACGTCCTCCCCGAGCTCCGCGGCCGAGGGTTCGAGGTCGCCGGCCTGTCCGCCGATCCGGCCCCCTCGCACTGCGACTTCGCCGACAAGTACGAGCTCACCTTCCCGCTGCTGAGCGACCCGGAGGGCACCTTCGCCAAGAAGCTCGGG
>CAZIIB010000993.1:0-1635 GCA_964539125.1 uncultured Thermoanaerobaculia bacterium
TCGTAGAGCTGGATCTGCGCCGAAGTACAGGCGCGGGATTCAAGCTGCCGCCAACCGGGTCTATCGAGAAGGCATGACGGAGGAGGCATGCTGGCAGGCGCTCCGCAGTGTCGACGATGAGTTCTTCACGGTCGACCGGACGGAGTACGAGTTCTACGTCGACCGAACTGGGGACAACCTGACCGCGGCTTGCCAGACCGAGCACCACACGGGCCGCCAAGCCTCGATCCGGCGCCCGTCCTTTCACCGCTACTTCGTCCGGGCACGCAACCGCGCGCAGAAGCCCTAGTATTCTGCAGTAACAGCGATTCTGCCGATCGCGGCTTTCTACCATGGCCTGACTGGCACATGGGAGGCCGTGAAATGGCACTCGACCGCATCATCCGAAAGCCCGAGCTGCTCCAGATCACGGGTGTCTCGATCGCGAGCGTCTACCGCTGGGTGGCGAACGGGACCTTCCCGTCGCCGGTGAAGCTCGGTTCCAACTCGGTGGGCTGGCGGGAGACCGAGATCCGCGACTGGCTCGACAATCGAGATCGGGTCTTCGAAGCGCCGGGGGATGAGAAGCCGCAGGAGATCGAAGCGGAGCGGAGCGGGACACTCCATCACCCGAGCCGGGGAGGGCACGGCGATGGATGCCGATAAGCCTGAACCACAGAGAGCGCCGGCTGAGCTTCGCGCGGTCCCGCAGTGGGTTGTCTGGCGCGCCGAGTTGCGGGACGGCAAGTCGCGCAAGGTTCCCTACAACGCCGCCACCGGTCGGCGCGCTTCGTCTACGGACGCCTCTTCCTGGTCGACCTTCGAGGAGGCAACCGAAGCGTACCGAAAGGGCAACTTCACAGGGGTGGGATTTGTGTTCTCGGAGGCCGACCTGTTCTGTGGCGTGGACCTCGACGATTGCCTGGATGGCGAGGGCAACCTCGCCGCAGAGGCTCGCGCGATCGTCACGAGGTTGAACACCTACACCGAGATCTCGCCGAGTGGTCGAGGTGTGAAGCTCATTCTCCGCGGGAAGCTCCCTCCAGGCGGCAACCGCAAGGGGAAGGTCGAGCTCTATGACCGATCGCGCTACTTCACGATCACCGGCCGGCATCTTCCCGGCACTCCGACGACGATCGAGGAGCGCCAAGCGGAGCTCGACGCCCTTCACCAGGATCTCTTCGGCTGTTCTCACTCGGAGAGACGTGCGCCGACCTCCACCGGCTCGGCGTGCATCGAGGACGAGGAGCTCCTCGCGAAGGCTCGAGGCGCCCGGAACGGGGAGAAGTTCCGTGCCCTCTTCGATGACGGCGATCTCTCGGCCTACGGGGGCGACGACTCCTCGGCGGACCTCGCGCTCTGCAACCTCCTGTCCTTCTGGTCCCAGGGCAACCAAGAGCAGATCGACCGGCTGTTTCGTCGCTCGCTCCTCATGCGGCCGAAGTGGGACGAGAAGAGAGGCGCCACCACCTACGGCGCCATGACGATCGAGAAAGCGTTGAGCACGGCGTCGGCGAGCAGCCCAAGCAATGAGCTCTGCGACACGGAAGTGGCGTCCGAGGACGCGGCGCGCAACCGGGAAGAGGCATTGAAGCAGCTCTGGGCTCTGCCCGAGGACGCCGACTCCGACACCATCATGGAGATCGTCCAGCGCTT
>CAZIIB010000994.1:0-1626 GCA_964539125.1 uncultured Thermoanaerobaculia bacterium
CCGCTTCGGGTTGGGCGGGGCCGGCGACGCCGGCCCCGCCCGCTTTGTGAAGAGCAGCCGCGCCCTTCCCGTCTGCCTCAGGCGGACGATCTCGCCAGGCGATCCACGATCCCGGCAAAGAAGTCCCGGGCCTCGTCGAGCGAGGTCGGAGGCTCCGTCTCCGGCCATGCGGAGAGCCCGTCCACCTTCAGCAGGGCGGTTTGGAGCAGGTAGGACAGCCCCGGCCAGCCGAACTTCGCCCGGCAGTCTTCGATCCCTTGTTCGATCGTGACTGGCGTACGGCGCAGGATGTGAAGAAGATCCGCATAGTCCTTCGGATCGGTGCGCTCGATCATCGCCGAGAGCTTGTTGGCGAGGATGTCGCGGAGTCCGTCGACCCGGAGCTGACCGTACAGGGGCTGCGGCGGTTCGAGCCAGTCGTAGTCGTAGTGGACGAATTCGACCCGGAGAAGCTCGCCCCCGACCCGCAGGATGAACCCGAGCCGATGGGCGATCTTGTGGGGAGTGGGCTCTTCCTCGGCGATCTCGTTGACGAGCCGGACGACCGCATTGGAGTCGAAGGCCTGGCGCGAGAACAAGTCGAGATCGTCGCTCCGCCGATGATGGAGGTGGAACGCAGAGAGGGCGGTGCCCCCGCTCAGGTAGAAGGTGTCTGCGAGCTCGGACCCGAGGAGGTGGTCGAGAAAGGCGTGCTGGGCGGCGGTCAGGTTACCCTTCGCCACGCCGGGCCTCTCTTTCTCGCCAGATCCCCTCGTAGATCTCGATGAGCTTCTTCACCTCGGGAGGGATCCTGAGGGTGTCGCGGTACTCGTAGAGCTGCCCCACCGTGGTCCGGTCGCGGCCGAAGGCGGGGAACCACTCCGCGATCCGCTGCAGGCGCCAGATCGGGTCGTCGGGCGGCTCGCGGTAGTCCCACACCAGCTCGGGAGAAATCTCCACGGTGGTCATCGGCGCAACTGTACTATGCCGCCAGTGGACAGCCGTCGGCAGTAGACTCCGTAGCTCTTGGCGAACCACTGCGAGGAGACGAACCATGAGGATCGCGATTCTGGGTACCGGCATGGTGGGGCAGAGCCTGGGGACCAAGCTCGCCGCTGCCGGAAACGAGGTACGGATGGGCTCGCGCACCGCGGACAACCCGAAAGCGGGGGAGTGGGCCGGGGCCGCGGGGGAGGGCGCGAGCCACGGCACGTTCGCCGACGCCGCCGCCTTCGGCGAGATCGTCTTCAACTGCACCGCCGGCACGGCGTCTCTCGAGGCGCTCGCCCAGGCCGGCGAGGACAATTTGGCCGGCAAGGTGCTGGTGGACGTGGCGAACCCCCTCGACTTCTCCCACGGCATGCCGCCCTCGCTCTCGGTATGCAACACGGACTCGCTGGCCGAGCAGATCCAGCGCGCCCACCCGAGAGCGCGGGTGGTCAAGGCGCTCAACACCATGAACTGCTCGGTGATGGTGGCGCCGGAGGAGGTGCCGGGCCCGCACGACCTCTTCTACTGCGGAGACGACGCCGAGGCCAAGGGCCGGGTGGCGGACCTGATCGTGGGCTCCCTCGGCTGGCCGCGGGAGAGTCTGGTCGACCTGGGGGACCTCACCGCCGCCCGGGGCATGGAGATGATCCTCCCGAT
>CAZIIB010000995.1:0-1624 GCA_964539125.1 uncultured Thermoanaerobaculia bacterium
GGATCGCCCCCTTTTCGTCAAGCGCGAGCTCCGTTGCCCGGGCTACGTGCGCTATGTCGACGACCTGCTGCTCTTCGCCGACGACAAGCCGCTCCTGTGGCACTTCAAAAGCGAGCTCGAGCGGCGCTTCGAACGCCTCAGGTTGACGATCCATCCGGGCGCCCATCCGCGGCCGGTGACCGAGGGCGTCCCGTTCCTGGGTTTCGTCACCTTCCCGGATCGCCGCCGCCTCAAGCGGCGCAAGGGCATCGCCTTCCGCAGGCGGCTGCAGCGCCTGCGGGAACTGGAGGCCACGGGCGAGGTGCCCGCTGAGCGGGTTCGAGCCTCCATCGCCGGCTGGGTGGGCCACATCGGCTACGCGAACACCACAGGCCTCCAGAATGCGGTGCTGGGCTGAGTTTGTGATGAAATGCGGGACGCGATGTCCCGGAAGGTTCGTTCCCTGGGAGGGCTGATCTCCCAGCGCCACGGAGGCGGAAGGTGGCTCCGCATCCTAGCCACTCGTGCACAGGCAGGATTGTGGCCAAGCCTCGTCTTGACGGCGGCGTTGACCGCGCCCGTGGCCGCCCAGCAGGTGGCCGCAAGCCCGCACCCGGGCTTCTGGGCCCAGTACGGTGACAAGGTCGTCGTGGCCGTGGTCACCGCGGTTCTGGTCCTTCTGGTTCAAGCTCCTCTCAAGGCGCTCCTCGCGAAGCTCGGCCGTTGGCTGGAGCGGCGCCTGGAAGGGCTGGGTTTCCAGTTCACCCGGCGCTACCTCGAAGCCCTGGCCGATCGCCATCGCTGGCTGCGCCTGATCGGCATCTTCAGCCGTGCCGATCTCCACCCGCCCAGACTCCAGGAGGTCTACATCTCGCTGCGCCTCGCGACGGCGGGGGGCGCGGGCCCGGACCGGATCTCATGGAGCGAGGCCCTAGGCCGGGACCGCCGTCGGGTGGCCGTTCTGGGGGCTCCGGGGGCGGGGAAGACGACTCTCCTGGACTACCTCGTCCTGGTCTTGACCGGCCGGGTGGCCCGCCCGTTGCGGGAGCGCCTCGGCAAGCCGTTCCCCTTGTTTGCGCGGCTTCGAGAGCTTGGCGCCGACAGTGAGCGCGAGACCCTCATCGGCCTGCTCCGGGCCTCGGCACCACTCGGCCGAATCCCGGCGGACTTCCCGGAACGGTGGCTCCGGCGCGGCGGCTGCATGGTGCTCCTCGACGGGCTCGACGAGGTTCTGGATGAAGCCCGGCATCAGCGCGCGGTGGAGGCGATCGAACGCCTGGTCGCGGACTACCCCGACAACCGCTTCGTCGTCACCTGCCGCGTCGCCGGCTGGCGAAACCAGCTCGCGGAGTTCTCAACCTTCGAGATCCAGGAGCTCGAGGACCACGACGTCCGCCGATTCGCGGGGGCCTGGTACCAGGAGGTGGTGAGAACCAGGAGGGTGAACCTCCTGGGAGCCGATCCCGAGCCCGAGAAGCTCCAGCAGGCGGAGGGAGAGGCGTACGAGGAGGCCCGCACTCAGGCCGAGAGCCTGTGGGAGCAGCTCCGCTCGAACGCCAGCCTTCTCCTGGTGGCTCGAACACCCCTCTTCCTCTCTCTGATCCTGCTCCTTCACCATTTTCGGATGGCCGAGCTGCCCAAGGGG
>CAZIIB010000996.1:0-1622 GCA_964539125.1 uncultured Thermoanaerobaculia bacterium
TTTAGTGCCCCCACCCCCCCCCGCCCCCCCCCGCCCGGGCCCTCCCGCACCCGGGCCCTCGACTCCGCCGACAGGTAGCGACGGGCGACCAGCCACTCGTCGTTCTGCTCGATCAGCAGGGCGCCGGCGAGGCGGATCGCCGAGGCATCGTTGGGGAAGATGCCGACGACGTCGGAGCGGCGCCCGATCTCCCGGTTGACTCGCTCCAGCGGGTTGGTCGAGCGCAGCTTCGGCCAGTGTGGCTGCGGGAAGCGGTAGAAGGCGAGCAGGTCCTCCTCGGCGGCCTCGAGCAGCTCGGCGACCTTGGGGACGGTTGCGCGGAAGCGCTCCAGCACCGAGCCGCAGCGCTCCCTCGCCGTCGCCGCGTCGGCGGCGTCGAAGATCTCGCGCAGCGCGGCGGAGACCAGGCCCCTCTCGTCACGTCGGCAGTGGCCGTGCATGTTGCGCACGAAGTGCACGGTGCAGCGCTGCCAGGGGCAGGCCAACACACGCTCGATCGCCGCCTTCAGCCCCTGGTGCTCATCAGAGATCGCCAGGCGGACTCCCGAGAGCCCGCGGACGACCAGATCACGCAGGAACTGGACCCAGAAGGCTTCCGTCTCGGTCTCGCCGATGTCGATCCCGATCACCTCCCTGTTGCCGGTCTCCTGCACCGCGTAGGCGATCACCAGCGCCTTTGAGCGCACCGAGCCGCGGTCTCTGACCTTGAGGTGCTTGGCGTCGAGCCAGAGGTAGGGGAAGGCGCCTTCCAGCGGGCGGTTGCGGAAGGCATCGACGCGCTCGTCGAGTTCGCGGCAGAGCGCCGAAACCCGGTCCTTGCTCATCGAGGAGATGCCCAGCTGCTCGACGAGGCGGTCGACCTTGCGGGTGGAGACCCCGTTGACGTAGGCCTCCATCACGACCGAGACGATCGCCTGCTCGCAGGGGCGTCGCGGCTCCAAGAAGCTCGGGAAGTAGGCCTCGCCCGAGCGCTTCCTGGGAACTGCCAGCTCGATCTCCCCGACCCTGGTCTCCCAGAGGCGCTCCCGGTAGCCGTTTCGGTGGGTCGTGCGATCGGGGCTTCGCTCGCTGCGCCCGGCGCCGATCTGGGAGGAGATCTCGGCCTCCATCAGCTCGGCGGCGACCATCGCCACCGCGTCGCGCAGGAAGTCTCCGTGCTCGGTGATCAGGGTCTTGGCGACGACCTCGGGGGTCGTCATGCTCTTGTTCTCGGCCATCGTGGTGCTCCTTCGTCATTGAGGTTGGTCCTTCAACGACGAGTCTGGGGCCCGCGGTGGCCGGAACTTCTTCAAGGCGGTTCCGCGGAACCGCCTCCGGCTACAGCGGGCGAGTTACACCACTTCTACCGACGTGACCAACCGAATGCGCCTGGCGCTCGTCCTCCTCGAGCATGGTCGTGGCGTTGCTGGTCAAGTCGATCCACCCTCCTCGGGATGCCGAGGGTGACTGGACCTCAGCCAGCGGCCGTCGCCTCGGTTGATTGTGCGGACTGGCGCAATGCATCCTCGAGCGCGTCGGCGCCGCCTGCCCTGTAGGACAGCCAGTCCCGGCCCATCCTGCGCTCCCGCGCGCGCCTCAACTCGCCGCGCCAGCCTGCCAGCGCACGCTCCAGCTCGGCGGCA
>CAZIIB010000997.1:0-1619 GCA_964539125.1 uncultured Thermoanaerobaculia bacterium
CCCTACCCGCCAGAGCGGATCGCCGGGACCCTGGCCGACCTGCGGGAGATCGTGCGACGCAGCGACAGCGCCGCGGTCCGTGCCCTGCTGGCCGAGCTGGTTCCCGAGGCCCGGCTGGAGAAGCCGGGCCAGCGGCTCCACGACGCCTACGTGTGAGCCGGGCCATGGCCCTCCGGCTCACGGCCCTCGGTCTGCTCGCCCTGCTCGGCGCGGCCTGCGGCGCTCCACCTCCGGCCCCCGATCCCCTCCCCCCGCCGGCCGGCGCCACCCGCTACCGGCAGCTCCTTTGGGATCAGGCCGGACTCGACGCCGGCCCCGGCGAGCTCGCCCGGGCGGCCCGGAGCGACGCCACCGCGGTCGAACGACGCATGGACCGCCTCGCCCGGAGGATCGATCCCGGCTCCCGGGGCTGGCGCCAGGCCTTCGCCCGCCTGCGCCGGGATCACCCACCGACCGGCAAAGCCGTTCTCGAGGCCTACCGGCGGGAGGTGGAGCGGGCCCGGGAGTTCGTCGTCCGGCACCACCTGATCACCGTGCCACCGGGGCCGCTCGAGGTGATCGAAACGCCGGCGTTCTTTCCGCCCGGCAAGTACCCGCTGACCGCCTACCTGGGCTACAAGCTGGCGGTGACCACCCGCCCGGGAGGCGCCGAGCGCCTGGCCGACCACTGCCGGGTCTGCATCCCGCCGCTCGCGGTCCACGAGACCTACCCCGGGCACCACGTGGCCTTCCTGCTCCAGCACCGGTTCGACCCCACCGCCACGCCGGAGACGCTGGAGCGGGCCGGCGAGAGCTTCAAGAACCGCTTCTTCGCCGAAGGCTGGGCGCAGTACGCCGAAATCCTGATGCTCGAGGAGGGCTACTACGCCGGCCACCCGGCACGGGAGCTGGGGGCGTGGCGCAACCTCCTCCTGCGGATCGACCGGGCGTGGATCGACGCGGAGCTCCACACCGGTCGCCTCTCCGCGGAGGCAGCCGCCCGGGAGCTTTCCACGGGCCTCCTCCTCGATCCGGAGACCGCCCGCGAGGAGGTCGCCAAGCACCTCCGGGAGCCGACGATGAAGGCTTCGTACTACGTGGGAGCGCTCCAGATCCTGGAGCTGCGGGCGGCGCTCGAGGCCCGGACGGGCGGCCCGGACCGCTTCGACCTCCGGGCCTTCCACGACCGCCTGGTGCGCTGGACGATGCCGATCCCCGACGCCGCCCTCCTGCGCTTCGGGATCGAGCTCCCGCCCGGTCTACCGGCCGGCGGCCTGGCGGCTTTCCTCCCCCAGGACTCACCCGAGACCACCGACCGTGAGGCCAGCGGAGCCTTGCCAGATAAACTCGGCCCGCCATGAACGGACGAACCTCTCCGCCCCGAGGCCCGTGGTCGCGCGGCCCCGGGGGCATCGGCCTTCCCCCCCTGACCCCCGCGCCCACCGACCTGGTCGTCCTCCTGGCGGTGGTCTTCGTCACCTACTCGCTGCAGTTCTTCTCTTCCACCCAGATCGTGCCGGCCCTCCTGCGGTTGACCCCGTGGGTCTGGCAGACCGGCTTTCTCTGGCAGCTCGCCACCTATCCATTCTCGGGCTACGGGCCGCCGAGCATCTGGATCCTTCTCGAGCTTCTGATCCTCT
>CAZIIB010000998.1:0-1618 GCA_964539125.1 uncultured Thermoanaerobaculia bacterium
CTCGACCGAGACGAACAGGGCGAGGAGCGCCAGGCCGGTCAGGATGCGTCTCCGACTCCGCGTTGGCTCAGGACCGTACCACGATTCGCACGGCGAGGGGGCGGGCAACGGGCCGAGACGAGCCGGCGGCGGCCAAGCCGAGCCCTCCGGTTCGTCGCCGGCGCCCTCGACCCGGGCCACCGGGCCTCGGGCTACTCCGCGCGGAGAACCTCGACGACGTCGCTGCGGGAGGCCCGTTGGGCCGGCAGGTAACAGGCCAGGGCCGCCACGAGGGCGAGCAGAGCGAGGGCGCCGAGGTAGGTGGCGGGATCCAGCGGCTGGATCTCGTAGAGCATCTGCCGCATCACGAGCGTCCCCGGGTACGCCACCGCGAGGCCGACGGCGAGACCGCTGGCGACCAGGGTCATCCCGTGTCTCAGGATCATCCGCACCAGCTCGTCCTCCGAGGCACCCAGGGCCAGCCGCAGGCCCAGCTCGCGCTTGCGCTGACTGACGTAGTGCGCCAGGAGCCCGTAGATCCCGACGGCGGCGAGGAGGACCGCGACGCCGGCGAAGAGGGTGAGCGAGAGCATGACGGTCCGGAAGCCGGCCACGTCCCCATCCACCACCGAGCTCATGGTCTGAGGCCGGGCGAAGAGGACGTCGGGGTCGCGGCGACGGAGCAGGTCTTCGATGGGCCGGATCAGCAGCGAGGGGTCCCCGGTCGCTCGCACGGCCAACTGAAGGCGCGATGGCCCCACCTGTGCCGCGGCCATGTACATGGCGGCGTCGGGCTCGCCACGTACCGAGTTCAGGCGCGCGTCGTCCACCACGCCGACGATCCGGCAATCCCGCCAGTCACCGATCCTCACCTGGCGACCGATGGGGCTTTCGCCTGGATAGAGAGTCTGGGCGACCTTCCGGCTCACCACCACGACGTACGGGCTGCCGGGCACGTCGGTCGGCGCGATGTCGCGGCCGGAGCGGAGCGGAATGCGCATCGTCTCGAAGTAGCCCGGCGTCACCCACCGGGCCATGGCCGTGAAGGTCTCCTGCGGCGGCGGGGGCGGCTTCTCCGCCGGCCAGACCGACCAGTCCTGCCAGCGGCTGCGGATCGGCAGCCGGTTGACCAGCGTGGCCGCCTCGACCCCCGGTAGCCGCTCCACGTCTTCGAGGACCGAATCGAAGAACCGGTTCCGCTCTTCCGGCGTGGGATAGTCGGCGACCTGAATCTGGATCTGGCCGGTGAGCAGGTGCTCGGCATCGAACCCGAGCTTGGTCGCCGAGAGGTGAGCCATGCTGCGGAGGAGGAGACCGGAGGCGATCAACAGCGCCACGGACAAGGCCACCTGGACGACCACCAGTCCCTTGCGCAGCCGGCTGGGTCGGATTCCCGCGGTGGCGCCCGCGTCCGCGCGCAACTGATGGGCCGGCTCCCGCGACGTGCTCCGCGCAGCGGGTACGACGCCGACGAGCAGACCGGTCGCGGTGGAGACCAGCAGCGTGAAGACCAGGGCCGCCCCACTGACAGGTGGTGGATGGATCCCCAGCTCGCCCACCGGTAGCAACTGGAAGACCAGGCCCTGGAGGAGGTAGGCGACGAAGATGCCGAGCGAGCCGGCCCCCAGCGTCAGGATCA
>CAZIIB010000999.1:0-1615 GCA_964539125.1 uncultured Thermoanaerobaculia bacterium
TATGACCTAATCGATCGTAGCTTGAAGGAGCGGGTGGAGCTTGAGGAAGAACGGGAGCGAGAGGAGGCGCAGGGTATCGAGAGCGCCTCGACCCGACGGCGACTCGACAGGATGGCGCAGGAGGCGGCGCGCTTCCTCCAAGAAGCGATGCGCGAGATCGAGGCCGAGGAAATGCCACCTGGGGGACTCGGAGAAGTCGAAGCTCTACAGATCGTGCCGCCTGAAGTGCTGCTCAGGTTTGGCGGGGAACGCACTCTCAGCATTCTTGCCAAGGCGGAGGGTATACAGGAGGGAAGCGAAGTCAAGATCGCAATGGAGCCGGAAGGCGTCGTCGACATCTTGGATGGACTCTCCGTACGGCTCGGCCGCCACAGAAGTCGCGGCGATCTCCTATCGGCTCAAGTGCATTTGAGACCGCTCACCGAAGGCGAGGTTCTCCTGACCGCAACTTTGGAAGATCGTGAGGCTCTGGGACTCGTCCAAGTAAAGCAGTCCATCGAAGAAGAGATCGAGGAAGAAGTGATCCCCGAAACCCTCGAGTTCGAGCGGCCTCGGTATCGCATCAGGTGGCACAAGCGCAAGAAGCTGACGTTGAAGGCCCCGACAGAGCTGGTCGATGCTTATGGGCGAGCCGTTCGAGTCACCTCCGATGCTCCCGGAGTTGTTTTGCGGGGGGGCGGAACTGTCCGTCTATTGCCGAATCTAGAGTCGGGAGTTGCCCAGGCGAGGATCGAACTGGAAGGCCGGGACTTGGGAGCCAAGGCCAAGATAACCGCTGGTCTAGGAGATGCCGAGGCCTCCTGCCGAGTTTCTGTGGAGCAGCGGGACGAGGGCCTCCCCGATCTTAAGATCGAACTCACGACCAAAGAGCCGAGTATCTACCGAGCCCTCTTCGACCCTCCAGAAGTTCCTCCAGGAGAGAAGCAGCGCTTGCTCGTGTTCGCCAGGCACGCTTCGCTCAAGCGATTCCTTGGCGACCCACCCGACTACCCCGGCCAGGACGAGCCCGAGTGGAAAGCGGTTCTCGCTGAGGTCGTGACCGAGGCTGTCGTTCGCCGAGTCGTCACTTTGAAGTATCCCGCGGGAAGGGAGGAAATCGATGCGGACCAGGTTTATTTCGACCACTTCACGCTGGCTCAGCGCCTCCTTCCTGTACTGCAGCGAGTGGTCGCAGTGGTATGACGGACTGACGCGGAGGTAGTCGAAGCGGTGCAAGCCTAGCTTCTCTGTCGCCGAGTGAACCGTCCCTACTCGTCCGCGAACGCCGGCTCCGGCGCCTTGGGCAGCGCGGCCTGCGCCTTGCGCTCGGCTCTCCGGATCTGCCACTCGGCGAGGCTGGTGTAGACCACCGGCACCAGGAAGAGGGTGATGAGGGTCGAGGTGACGAGGCCGCCCACCACCACCCGGGCCATGGGGGTCTGCATCTCCGAGCCCTCGCCCAGGCCGATGGCCAGCGGCACGAGGCCGAGGACCGTGGTCGAGGTGGTCATGAGGATCGGCCGGAGGCGGCGCCTCCCGCTCTCCACCACCGCCTCGATCAGCGGTAGGCGGTCTCGTCGGCGCATCAGGTTGGTGTAGTCCACCAGCACGATGGCGTTGTTCACCACGATGCCGG
>CAZIIB010001000.1:0-1613 GCA_964539125.1 uncultured Thermoanaerobaculia bacterium
CACACCGCCAAGAAGCCCAAGCACCCCAAGCGTCGCCGGGACAGCCGCTTCGACTCCGACGAGGACGAGGGACCCCGCTGGGACGTGAGCCTCTCGCTCGGCCATAGGAGCGCCTACCACCTCGCCGACAAGGGCATCATCGCCATCCAGTCGCCGTCGCTGTCGCCGGACGGCCGGCGGGTGGCCTTCGTCGGGCTCTCCCGGCAGGGGCAGAAGGACCTCTACCTGCTCCAGCCGCTGGGCGACGGGTACCGGCTCACCCGGCTGACCCACGTCGCCTGGGGCGAGCGGGCCCTGTGGTGGGGACCGAACGGCATCGTCTTCACCTCCGACGCCACCCACAAGGAGCGCTACAACCTCTTCCGCCTCGACCCCGACCACCCGCAGGACGTCACCCGGGTGACCACCGAGGACCGCGACGAGCAGAGCCCGATGGTCACCCCCGACGGGCGGATCTTCTTCGTCGCCTACGACCACGCCCGGGCCGACGTCTACGAGGTGAAGGGCGACGACATCGTCCGGCGCACCGACGTGGACACCGGCGTCTTCGACCTGGCGCCGGGGCCCGACGGCGGCCTGTGGTCGCTGTGGTACCACTCGGGCCAGCGGCGCCCGACCCGGGTGAAGGCCAAGCAGCTGCTCACCCTGAACCAGACGAAGATGGGCGAGCCGGGCACCCCCTTCAAGCTCCCCGACCTCAAGCTCGGGGGCGCCACCGCCTACAACCCCCTGCGCCTCAAGAACTGGGACCTGGGCAACCTCTTCGGCTTCTTCGGCGCCGGCGCCGGGGGGATCTTCGGTCAGCTGGTGGCGAGCGCCGCCGACCAGATGCGCAACCAGGGGCTGATCCTCAACGTCTTCGTCTACGGCTCCCTGGACCTCACCGACGGCTACCTCTTCTACATCAACCAGAAGCACCGGCTGACCTGGGGCGGCGGGCCCTTCCAGAGCCTCGACTTCCGGGTGGACCAGACCTTCCCCAAGCTCCCGGCGCTGTTCACCAGCGGCGAGCGCTTCTACGGCCTCCTGGGGAGCCTGCGCTACCCCTTCAACACCTTCGAGTACCTCCAGGGCGATCTCTCGCTGGGCGGGGTGAACTACTTCCTCAGCCCCGATGCCCGGGTCTTCCTCGCCTCCGGGGTGCAGAACGGCACCGGCCGGAACCTCCTCACCGCCTGGAACCAGCTCAACGGCGGCGCGCGGTTCCAGGCCGAGGGCACCCTGCGCCTCGGCTACGACACCATCCGCTACAACCCCCGCAGCGGGCCCATCACCGGCAGCTCGGCGATGCTCGAGGTCACCGCCGACGCCCAGCCCTTCAACGGGCACCTCTTCGGCAACCTCCGCCTCGACGCCGAGCACTACCTCCCGCTCTTCGGCGAGACCAACGTCTTCGTCCGGGGCGGGGCGGGGACCGGCTTCGGGGGACGGCTGGCCCGGCAGTTCTACCTCTCGAGCTTCGACACCATCCGCGGGGTGCCCTTCGGGGACAGCCGGTGGCTCCTGGGGAAGAACTTCTTCTTCGCCACCGCCGAGCTCCAGATCCCCATGGACCAGATCATCCAGTTCATCCTCTTCAGCAACATCGAGGCGATCGTGGGGGTCGACTTCGG
>CAZIIB010001001.1:0-1607 GCA_964539125.1 uncultured Thermoanaerobaculia bacterium
ACCGAGGGTGAGGGGGGTGATCCGGATCAATCGGCGTCCCTCTCCCCCCGCGAGGGTGGGAGAGGGAACGAGGGTGAGGGGGGGGTCCAGAAGGTCCATCGGTCTGGAGTAGCCACGCAGCTCAGGGCAGCTCGAGGAGGTGAGCGTGGGCGGGGGGATGGCATCGCCCGAGGGCGACCACGGTTTCCTGGCCGGGGTCTTCAGTGCGGAGCGTCTCTAAATGTTCCTTCTGTACTCCCCGCCCACTTCGTACAGCGCGTGGGTGATCTGGCCGAGGCTGCAGGTCTCCACGGCCGTCATCAACTCGGCGAAGAGGTTGCCGCCGGCGATGGCGGCCTCCTGGAGGCGCCGCAGGGCCGCCGGGGCGCGGTCGGCGTGGCGCTCCTCGAAGTCCCGCAGACGGGCGATGCAGCCCTCCTTCTCCTCCGTGGAGGCCCGGGTCAGGGGCACCTCCGGGAGATCGCTCGCTTCTTTGGCGCCACCCTTGGGCAGAAAGGTGTTGACCCCGACGATGGGGAGCTCACCCGAGTGCTTCCGGGTCTCGTACTTGAGCGAGTCGTCCTGGATCACGCCCCGTTGGTACTGGAGCTCCATCGCCCCGAGCACGCCGCCGCGCTGCGTCAGGCGGTCGAACTCGGCGAGCACCGCCTCCTCCACGAGGTCGGTCAGCTCCTCGACGATGAAGCTCCCCTGGGTGGCGTTCTCGCACTGGACCAGGCCGAACTCCTTGTTGATGATGAGCTGGATCGCCATGGCACGGCGCACCGACTCCTCGGTGGGCGTGGTGATCGCCTCGTCGTAGGCGTTGGTGTGGAGGCTCTGGGCGTTGTCGAAGGTGGCGAGGAGGGCCTGGAGCGTGGTCCGGATGTCGTTGAAGTCGATCTCCATGGCGTGGAGGCTCCGCCCGGAGGTCTGGATGTGGTACTTGAGCTTCTGACTCCGGGCGTCGGCGCCGTAGAGGTCGCGCATCGCCACCGACCAGATCCGCCGTGCCACCCGCCCGATCACCGAGTACTCGGCGTCCATGCCGTTCGAGAAGAAGAACGACAGGTTGCGGGCGAAGTCGTCCACCACCATGCCGCGTGAGCGGTAGTACTCGACGTAGGTGAAGCCGTTGGCGAGGGTGAAGGCGAGCTGGTGGATCGGGTTCGCCCCGGCCTCGGCGATGTGGTACCCGGAGATCGAGACCGAGTAGAAGTTGCCGATCCGGTGGTCGATGAAGTACTGCTGCACGTCGCCCATCAACCGCAGGGCGAACTCGGTGGAGAAGATGCAGGTGTTCTGCCCCTGGTCCTCCTTGAGGATGTCCGCCTGGACCGTGCCGCGCACCACCGAGACGGTCTCGGCGGCGATGCGCCCGTACTCCTCGTCGGTGAGGAGCGCGCGGACCTCCTCCCAGGTCGCGCCGCGCTGCCGGTCGGGCTGGAGGACCTCCTCCTCGGAGATCTCGAGGCGCCCCTCGGCGCGCAGGAACCGCCGGCACTGCTGGCGAATGGCGGCATTGAAGAAGAAGGCCAAGACGGTCGGTGCCGGCCCGTTGATGGTCATGGAGACCGAGGTCGTGGGGTCGCACAGGTCGAAGCCGGCGTAGAGCTGCTCGGCCTCCT
>CAZIIB010001002.1:0-1606 GCA_964539125.1 uncultured Thermoanaerobaculia bacterium
TTGAGAGCAGGGCGATGGCCTCCGTCAGCCGCTCGGGCTCAGCCACGTGAGGCCCACCTGGGCCAATTCGCAGCGTAGCAACCTCTTGCTGGAGGAGGACACTTCCAAGAGCGACAGGAAGAGCGGGCCACTCGTTCAGGTCGGTTGCTCTGATGATCTTCTCGGCGTCAGTGAGCCGCGCTTCGGCGGCAGCGCGCTCATACAGGGCGAGTGCAACCTCGGGATGACGCTGAACGGCGACCGGAACGGACACCAGGAGCTCGTCGAGCAGAGTTTCCTCCGGTTCTGTCCTGATGCGGACCATCTGGGCCCGACCCAACCCGGGATGTTCGGCGCAGAGTTTGAGCGACAGCTCGCGCGCCCTTCTACGTTCTCCTAGAAAGAAATAGCCGAGTGCTTGGTAGGCACGGGCATCCTCGTCGTCGGGCTGATACTCGACGGTCCGAATGTAAAACCTCGCGGCCTCTTCCGTCTCCCGTTGGGCGAGCTCTGCAGTGCCCAAGTTGGCGATGATCCGGTAGCGCTCCCGATCACTCAACTGATCCCATCGCTCCCGCTTCAACCTCTTGAGGAGCTTGATGGTGAGGTCCGGCCGGCCCTCACCTGTGTATTTCGCGGCCTCGTCTATCGCGCTATTCGCCTCCAAGGGGCGCGTCGGTCGTGGGATGGCAATCGGCTTTGAGGCGGCGACTTCGGCTGCCTTGCGCTGCCGCGCCTCTATCTCGCCGGAGATGTACCTCCCCAGTCCCGCAAGCGCAGCTGTCGAGGCACCTGCGAAGAGGACGGCTGGTGCGGCCAGGAAAGCTCCTGCCGCACCGGCGAGCCCTCCTATAGCTGCGAGAACGGCGAAGCTGTGCTTGAGCAGCCGGTAGTTCACCTTGACAGTCTATACGTGGCCTTCGTGCCCGGCATTGCCCGCCCCAGCCGCCGCTCAGGAGGACCGTCCGACGAGGCTGCTTGCGGCGCGGAGATCCCTCGCATCTGCGGATGGACCCGGAGTGTGCCGGCCCTGCCTGGAGCCGTAGCGCCACCACTTTGCGACACCCGCCCACCGAGTGAGGTACTCCGGGCCGTTCGATCGACAACCTGTCTGGAGAGACGCCGGTTTCGGAATGGAGCTTCGCCGTACCTCGGCCTCGCCGCGCCGTCGGTGCTTTTCTCGCCTTGCTTTTCCCCAGCCTCGCCGGCTGCCACACTGTCTCGGTCAGCGGGCCGACCAGCGGTACCGTCGGCCTGGCGTGAGGAGCTAGATTCTTCGGACGGCTCAAGGCGGGCGACGGTGCCGGGGACAGCCCTGCGAAGCCACCGGCGGAACCGCAGGGCCGCCCTTCGACCACGGCTCACCCCACGATCTCGATGGCGACGTGGCGATGGCCTCGGCGCAGGCGGCGGGTCGAAAAGTCGTTCCGGTCGAGAGTGAAGACCTTGCGCGTCGGCAGGGCCTCGGCCGCGGCGATCAGGGAGGTTTCGGCCGGGTTCATGGAGTGGTCCCGGAGTGAGGTGCCGAACACTCCGTCTCCGGGTCCGGTCACGCTTAGCGGAACGCGGGCCGGACCGGCGTGATCACGCGAGGATCAAGAACGACGCCTCGGCATCCTCGCCGAAG
>CAZIIB010001003.1:0-1054 GCA_964539125.1 uncultured Thermoanaerobaculia bacterium
ATGATTGCCTGGCTGGAGGCGGCGGTCTCTGCAACTCGGGAGATCGGTGACCGGCGCGGCGAGGGCGACTGCCTGGGCAATCTGGGCATTGCCTATGCCAACCTCGGGGAGATGGAAAAAGCCATCGACCATCATGAGCAAGCGCTGGCGATTGCCCGAGAGATCGGCGACCGGCGTGGAGAGGGAAAGAGTCTCGGCAGTCTGGGCAATGCCTATGCCGACCTCGGGGAGATGGAGAAGGCCATCGACCACTATGAGCAAGCGCTGGCGATTGCCCGAGAGATCGGCGATCGACACGGCGAGGGCGACTGCCTGGGGAGTCTGGGCATTGCCTATGCCAACCTCGGGGAGATGGAGAAAGCCATCGACCATCATGAGCAAGCCTTGGCGATTTTCCGAGAGATCGGCGACCGGCGTGGCGAGGGTAACTGCCTGGGCAGTCTTGGCAATGCCTATGCAGGACCGGGACCCGCTTGAACCTTATGGGCAGGCTAGGTCTGGTGGACACGGATCATCCCAGATGCTTTTCAATGAATGCATCAATTTGACGTGCCAGCTGATCGGTTGGATGTCGGTCCTCAGTGAAAATTGCTTGGTTTCGGAGTTTCGCTCTTATCTCAACTGGCACAGCTTTCCATTGTCGAACAAGCGCCCACCCTAGGCATCGAATTATATATTCGTCATCGCCAATGTCTGGCGGCACAAATACCTGTGACAACACTGCTCCTCCTATGCTTTCCTCTAAGCATACAAGAAACCGGGGTCGGATTCGATAACCAACCTGAATTGACGACCCACAGCAGCTTGGCGTGGTCCGGCAAGCAGATAATTGCTATGGGACGCGCCCCGTCGTCGTCGGTTGGCGCGAGCGCCTGGTGCAGTAACATCGATGTCCGTTGTACCCCCGACAAAGGCCGTGTCGAGTAGGCCCAATGTCGGCAGTGATGGGCCAGATGCGGACACCATGATGGGCATATGGATTTCAGCCGTACCTCAGTCCGCTGCGCCAAGCTCGCCGCCGGCTTCCCCTCCACCCCTGACGTCATAACCGTCA
>CAZIIB010001003.1:1064-1603 GCA_964539125.1 uncultured Thermoanaerobaculia bacterium
TCCGAGTCCGATTGCCCCCCAGAGGCCTCACCCCTGCCGTGACCGGTTTGCTGTCGGCAACGGATGGGGGTCAAAATGGTGCAAGCGCCCGCAGACCAGGTCCGCTTGACCATCGGCTGCAGTCGTCCTCGTCAGCCAAACTTGCCCTTCCGGCAATTTATTTGGGACAAATGATGGCAGTGAGGTTAGACTTGATCGTTGCTTTTGTAATCGGGGACGAACAGATGCTTGGAATGAACTGGATATTGCGCCCGATCGCGCTTGTTGTTGCTCCAGCATTTCTGATTGCCGTGCTGTCGAGCACATGGGCCGCCGCAGGACAATTCGGCCGCGCTCGAGACCTATGCCAAAATCAGCGAGCGCCTGGACAAAATCAATCCGATTCTGACCTACATCGGCGAGCAGCTCGATAGATCCGTTTATGACGTTGAGGCACTTGCCGGCAAACTCGGCCCCGACCCCGAGGCGGTATTCGAATTTGTCCGCGACCGGATCGGCTATCGCGCCTACTACGGCAGCCTGCGCGGTCCCGACGGCGT
>CAZIIB010001004.1:0-1600 GCA_964539125.1 uncultured Thermoanaerobaculia bacterium
CCCTTCCCCGACCACAGCGCTTCGCGCTGCGGTGCCCGGGGGAGGGAAGGGGATCGAGGGGATGCGGGGGATCATTCGTTTCCGAGGTACCGCTCGAGCACGTTCTGCCAGGCCGGGTCGGCGATGATCTCCAGCATCGCCAGGTCGATCGGCTCGCGGAGCGCGCTCCCCTGGGGGAGGGCGATGGCGTAGTCCTGGCGCGCGAAGGTCTGGGGCAGCACCGCCAGCCCGCCCTTCCCGTGGTGGGTCAGGTAGCGCAGGATCGGCCGGTCGTAGACCGTGGCGTCGACTCGCCCCTCGGCCAGGGCGTCGAGGGCCGCCTGGCCGGGGGGGAAGCTCTCGTAGCGCAGGTGGCGCGACTCGAGGTAGCGCTCGCTGGTCGAGGCCGCCACCGTCGAGACCCGGGCGCGGGGCAGGTCGTCGGGGCCCTGGACCTTGGTCGCCAGCTTGGCCACGGTCAGCGACGACGCGATGGCCGCCGTGAAGCCCGAGATCATGATGATCCCGGCGAACATCCAGAGAAGCCCCACGATCCGGCCGCCGAGGCTGACCGGCGCCTTGTCGCCGTAGCCGACGGTGGTCATGGTCACCGCCGACCACCAGAAGGCGGCGCCCAGACCGCGCGCCCCGGGCGGAAACTGCTCCGGGTTGGCGCGGTGCTCGAACAGCCAGACCAGGAAGCCGGCCCCGAAGAGCACCAGGGAGAGGCTGCCGAGCACGGTGAGGAGGCGCGGGTCGAAGAGGCGACGCCAGATCTCGGTCCAGCCGGCGGCCCGGTCCGTCGCCACCGCCCGTCCTCCCCCTTCAAGGCAAACGGAGGAGCCACCTTCGTCCCCACCACGAAGACCCTAGACCCAGCGACCCCGCCCTCCCCCCCACTCTCCACCCCCTGCGCGGAGGCCCCGGCAGGCAGGAGCAACACGGCCAGAACAGCCAACAGCAAAGCGGGTCTCAGCTTGGGCCGGCTTGGTGTGAAGCTCGGTTGTCCTCGGTTGAGACGGCACCGGGCGAACCAGCCGTAGAGCGAGACCGCGGGTGTCCCTCGCCGGTCGCAGGCTGCCGCCGAGGGAGCACCCCGGCTCGCTCTCGCCGAGCTTCCCGGCGAAGGTGACGCTCCAACCGCCCAGAGGGCAGCCCGCGGGGCCGCGTGGTTTCTCGCCGGCGCAGTCCGCCGCCGAGAAAGCCGATCCACTAGACCACCCCCCTCACCCTCGATCCCTCTCCCACCCTCCAGGTGGGCGAGGGACGCCACCACCCGTCCCGCGCTCCGTCCGCCGACCCCGTCAATCCACCCCACCCTCCTCAACGGCGGAGGAGCTGGCCCAACCGCCCAGAGGGCAGCCCGCGGGGCCGCGTGGTTTCTCGCCGGCGCAGTCCGCCGCCGAGAAAGCCACCGGTCACGCGGGCGTGTGCGAAGCCACCCCAGCCTCATCCCTCCACCTCAACCGCCACTCCCGACCCGCACGACCTCCTCCAGATACCCCGCGATCCCCCGCGCGATACCCATCTTCCCCGCCAACCCCCGCCCCGCGCCCTGCTCCCCCCGCACGAGCCGGAAACCCCCATGCAGCACCCCCCCGGCCCACGGGGTCCGCGCGGC
>CAZIIB010001005.1:0-1599 GCA_964539125.1 uncultured Thermoanaerobaculia bacterium
GGAACCACCCTCCTCGAGTACAGCCTCGGGCAGGACCGGAGCTTCCTCTGGGCGGTCACGCCCGATCGCTTCGAGACCTTCGAGCTGCCGGGTGAGATGGCGCTCGAGGGCGAGGCCCGGTGCTTCCGCTGGCTGCTCGCCGCGTTTCGGGAGCCACCGAAGCTCGGCGGAGCCACCGACCCGGGGGCAAGCTGCCTGGGTGATCACCTGGACGCCTACCGTCAGGCTCCCGAGGGCGAAGGGTTCGTCGGGTTCGCGCGGCGCCGAGGCCAGATCCGGCAAGCCTTTGCGGAGACCGCCAGCCGCCTCTCCGAAGAGCTTCTGGGTGGAGCCGCCAGAGCCGGCCTCCTCCAGACTCGCCTGGCCGTGGTCAGCGACGGGGCGCTCCAGTACGTCCCCCTGGCCGCACTGCCCGATCCCGAGGCCGTGGACGGCTTTCGGCCCCTGGTGGTGGCGCACGAGATCGTGCGCCTGCCTTCGGCCTCGGTCCTGGCGTACCAGCGCTCCCGACCACGGCAGGAGAAAGGTGTTCGCGGCGAGGTCGCGATCATCGCCGATCCGGTGTACGACCCGGACGATCCGAGGCTGACGGACGTGCGCGCCCGTGGCGGCGGGTCGGGAGATGGCGAGGCCGTCCGAGGCCACGCCGCGGGCGACGACCTCCCGTTCGAGCTCAGGCGGCTGCCGTTCGCCCATGACGAGGCCGACTCCATCGCCGGCTTCGCCGACCCTGGGGAGACTTTCGAGGCCGAGGGGCTTGCCGCTTCCCGGGACACGGTGCTCGGCGGCCGGCTGGGGAGCTACCGCTACGTCCATTTCGCCACCCACGGGGTCATCGACACCACCCATCCCCAGCTCTCGGGCCTGGTGCTCTCGTTGGTGGACGACGCGGGAAACCCCCGAGCGGACGGCTTCCTCCGGCTCCACGACATCTACGGCCTGCGCCTCGACGCGGACCTGGTGGTGCTTTCGGCCTGCGACACCGCCCTGGGCAAGGAGGTCCGGGGAGAGGGTCTTCTCGGCCTGACCCGCGGCTTCATGTACGCTGGCGCCGAGCGGGTCGTCGCAAGCCTCTGGGAGGTCCAGGACCGGGCCACGGCCGACCTCATGACGGACTTCTACCGGAATCTCATGGAGGAGGGGAGGTCCCCGGCCGACGCCCTGCGCCATGCCCAGATCGAGATCATGGACGAGCCCGGCAAGAACTTCGATTTCCCCTACTACTGGGCGGCCTTCATCCTTCAGGGTGATTGGAGATGAGCGTGGCGGGGGAGGGCGACGGCCACCCAGAGCTGACCCGCGAGGGCCTGACGCGCCTCCTCGCTCTCCTGGACCCGGAGCCGGACCGGGCCGCCCGTCGCTACGGCCACCTCCGGCGACGCCTGGAGCGGCTCTTCGAGTGGCGGGGAGCCCGCTTCCCGGAGGACCTGGCGGACGAGACCATCACGCGGGTCGCCCGCCGTCTCGAGGAGGGAGTGGAGATCCGATCGGAGGATCCGTTTCGCTACTTCTGCGGCGTCGCCCACCTGGTGTACAAGGAAGTTCTCCGCGAGCGCAGGAGGGAGAGCTCGATCCAGGATCCCGCCTCCTGGCCCCTCC
>CAZIIB010001006.1:0-1597 GCA_964539125.1 uncultured Thermoanaerobaculia bacterium
CCTGGGGCTCGCCGGCTTGGCAGGTGGGGCGGGTCCGGTTGGTAAGCTGCGCGGGTTTCTGCCTGGAGCCTGTAGTTCCTTGCGGAGTCGGGCCCGGGCGGGTTGCCGCTCGCTCGGGTCGTTGCGGGGTGCCGGGCACGGCGCCCGGCTCTATGGGAAAGATCGGCCGTCGCGTCGGGGCTTTAGAGCGGCGTTCGCTCTTGGCCCTGGCGACGGTGCAGTGACAGACTACCGCCGATATACCGCCTGGTCAAGAGACTTGGAGTGATTGCTGGATCGGCGGAGAGAAACGGCCGACTGCGGACGTTCGGTGCGCGACCGGGGAAGTTCGTTGCCCCGTGCCCCGGGAGCCCCTGGGTTCGGTGCCCATGAGGCGCTATTCGCGTATTCGGATTCTCTCGGCCTCGACAATCCAGAGTTGGTGCTCGCAACCCTCGCGCTGGAGTGCCCGGCACGTCGCACGGAGGAGCCGTAGCAGCTCGGCTTTGGCCTGAGATGGCGGTCTCAGGACGATGACGCCCGGCGAGTCTGCCGGTGGATAGGCGCGGATGTCGCCGAAATCCAGGTCCAGGGTGACCAGGACTCGGTCTTCCTCGCGGCATGCGGCTTGGAGGCGCGGGTCCTCAGTTCCTTGAAGTCCTTCGTCGACCACCGACGCAGCGCCGAAGCCGGATGTTCGGAAGATCTCCAACGCATCCAGGGGAAGATTCTCGTCGAGCTTGAACCGCACGAGATCGGCTCAGGCGGGGATCGGAACGACGCGTTCCTTCGCCAGAGCTGCCGCGTAGGCGATTGCTGCGAGAAGATGTCGCTCAGTGAGGCTCGGATAGCTCTTGAGGATCTCCTCGTTCGTAACCTCTGCGGCGAGGTTGTCGAGGACCACGCTCACCGGGATGCGGGTGCCCGTGAAGCAGGGCTGCCCATGGCAGATCTGCGGGTTGACGGAAATGACCTCGCGCCAGTCCATTTTGGCTCCTCTCCGGGGTGATCGTATCTCACGCCCTCGTGGAAGACGGGCAGGAAGCCGCGCGGGCCCCCTGCCAAGTGGTTCTACGGCAGCAGCGCCTCGATCCGGCGTGCAAGGGCGCGGCCGAGGACGGGGAGGGCCTCGGGGCCGGCGGCTTCGAGGACGAGGGCGAGGGCGTCGGGGTGGGCGGCGAGGTGGCGGACGAGGTGGAGGTGGGTGAGGAGGGCCTCGCGGTGCTCGGGCGACAGGCGACAGACGTGGCCGAGGTGGCGCCGGTGACAGTGGAGGGGGATGCCGAGGCGGGTCGCCTTGTCTTTGAGGCGGTAGGGGCTGGGCGCCGCGACGGCCGGGAGGACGGCGGCGGCCCGGAGGGCGTCGGCGCGGTCGTGGAAGAGGGCGGCGGCCTTGCCGCCCTGGGCGATGGGCTCGTCGCGCCGGACGACGGCCCAGCGGAGGCCGCCGGTGGTGCTGCCGTCGGGGAGGCGTTCGACGGCGAGGGGGCCGGCGACGAGGGCTTCGGCCTGGGTGAGGGAGGTGTCGTCGGCCTCGGCCGCGAGCCGCGAGACGAGGCGGAGCTTCTCGAGGAAGGCCGCGGAGAAGGCGCTCCAGGGGAGCTGGAGGGAGCGGGGG
>CAZIIB010001007.1:0-1594 GCA_964539125.1 uncultured Thermoanaerobaculia bacterium
CCGGGATCACCACGTCGTCGAGCTGGATCGAGACGGGGTAGAGCGTCCAGTGGACTCCGCCCACCGAAACGTCTCGCCCGAAGTACTCCGAGAGGCGGGCCTCGAGCAGGTCGCGGGCCTTGTCCCGCGCGCCCGGGCTCTGCAGCCAGACGTAGGCTCCGGCCACCGCGACGACGAGGACGACGAGCAGGTAGACGGCGGTGCGCAGCAGGCACCCCCGGACCCGGTGCCGCCCAGCCCCGGCCCGGCCGGGGCCCTCCTCGGGAGCTTCTGGAGCTTCCTCACCGGCACCGGGCCGGGTGCGCTCCTCCTCGTTCATTCGCTGGGGTCCGACCCCGCGCCGTCCTCGGGGGAGCGGAAGTGCGGGTCGCCCGAGAGGCCACCCCACCGCAGCTTGCCCCGCAGGCTGTCGTAGAAGGTCCGCGGCGTGGTCTTGACCAGCTGGACGTGGCGTCCCGAGCGCGCGACCGAGATCCGGTCCCGATAGCCCATGGTCGTGCCCTCTTGGCCGTCAAGGGTCAGATAGACCTCCTCGCGGGGTGTCTCGAGGACCACGTCGATCTGCTCGTCGTCGGGCACCACGATCGGTCGCTGGGAGAGGGTGTGGGGGCAGATCGGCGTGATCACCGCCACCGGCAGGAGCGGGTAGATGATCGGCCCGCCCGCCGAGAGGTTGTACGCCGTCGAGCCCGTCGGGGTGGAGATGATCAGCCCGTCGGCCCGGTAGCGGGCGACGTTCAGGTTGTCGACCGAGACGTCGAGCTCGATGATCCGGGCCAGGGCGCTCTTGGCGATCACCACGTCGTTGAGCACCTTGTACGACGTCGAGCCGCCGCTCGAACGGCGCAGCTCGACGTCGAACAGTCCGCGCTTCTCGATCCGGTAGTCGCCGGAGAGCACCTTGATCAGGTTCGGGTAGAGCTCGCCGCGACCGACTTCGGTCAGAAAGCCCAGGTGGCCCAGGTTCACCCCCAGGATCGGCAGCTCCTGCTTGAGGCTGCGTGCCGCCGAGAGCATGGTGCCGTCCCCTCCCAGCACCACCACCAGGTCGTAGGAGCCGGAGGGATCGAAGGTCTCGAACCCCGGGTGAGCGCGGGCCCGCAGCACGGCCCCGTCGAGAGCCACCTCGAGGCCCCGGCCCACCAGCCACCCGGCCAGCTCGTGGGCCGTCTGGACCGCCTCCCGGCTGGTCTCCTTCGCGACCACGCCGACCTTGCGGAAGTCGCTCACGGCGCGGACCGCCGGAAGAGGGCGAACGCTTCGCGGTTGCCGCCCGCTCCCGGCACCTCCGAGTCCACGGTTGCCACGACGTCGAGACCGAGATCGACGAGGGCGGCCACCGTCGCCTCGATCGCCTCGCGGCGCACCTCGGGATCTCGCACGATGCCTCCCTTGCCGACCTTCCCGCGGCCGGCCTCGAACTGCGGCTTGATCAGGGTGAGCAACCGCCCGCCGGGCCGTGCGAGGTGCGGCAGGAGAGCCGGAACCACCTTGGCGAGCGAGATGAACGAGACGTCGACGGTGGCGAGGGCCACGGGCTCGGGCAGGGCGTCCGGCTCGAGATAGCGAACGTTCGTCCGTTCCATGACCACCA
>CAZIIB010001008.1:0-1201 GCA_964539125.1 uncultured Thermoanaerobaculia bacterium
CAAGCCGTTCTCGGTGCGCGAGCTCGTCGCCCGCGTGCGGGTGCTCTTCCGGCGGCTGTCCCTCGGGCGGGGACCGGACGCCGCCGGCGGCGCGGAGGACGAAGCGGAGCTTCTCGAGGTCGGCCCCCTCGCCCTCGATCTCGACCGCTACGAGGCCCGCTGGGCGGGACGGCGGCTCGGGCTCACGGTCACCGAGTTCCGCATCCTCCAGGCCCTGGCCCGCCATCCCGGTCACGTCAAGACCCGGCGGCACCTCCTCGAGGAGGCGTACCCCGACGACGCCTACGTCAGCGAGCGGACGATCGACAGTCACATCAAGCGCCTGCGCCGCAAGCTCTCCGCCGCCGAGGTCGACGACGACCCGATCGAGACCGTCTACGGCCTCGGCTACCGGCTGCGTTGACCATGGCGGCGAGCGCCCATCCAGCAGGAGAGGCCCGGATCCCGGCGAGCCGCCTGCGGCGCTGGGCCTCGCGCCTCTCCACCCGGCTCCTGGTCTGCAACCTCCTGCTGGTCCTGGTGCCGGTCGCCGGCCTCTTCTGGTACGGGCTGCGGGAGTTCCTGGGCGGCTACGAGCGCCAGCTCCTCGACGCCCAGGAGCGCTCCATGGCCCAGCAGGGCCGCCTGCTGGCCGCGGCCCTCTCCGAGCACGGCGCCCTCGAAGCCGAGGGCGCGAAGGGAATCCTGGAAGGCCTCGAGCAGCGGGTGACCGCGCGGCTGCGGATCTACGACCGGGACGGGCAGCTCCTCGCGGACTCGAGCCGCCTGGGTCCCCGGCGCGACGCCCTGGGCGACGCCGACGCTGCCGAGGCGGACGGCGCGCCGGGCGAAAGCTGGCTCTATCGGCTGGGGGCGGCGCCGTTCCGCCTGGCGCGGCGGCTCGCCGGGGGCGAGGGCATGGAGGACGCCGGCGCGGCGGGCGACCCGGGGCTCGCGCCGGAGCTGCGCGACGCCCTCGCGGGGCGCTACGGAGCGGCAGTCCGGGAGACGCCGGGCGGCCAGCGCTCCCGGGGGCGACTGACGGTTCCACGCGGCAGGACTCCACGACTTCCAGGGACTGCGGGTTCAGGTTGCAGGTGATGTCAGCACCCTCGGGCACATCGCCCGGATCCTCCTTCGTGAAGAGGCTGCTGTAGAGCCGCACCTCGGCCGGCACCGCATGAGCGGCCGAGACCCAGTGCAGCGTCGCTTTCGCCCGGCG
>CAZIIB010001008.1:1211-1594 GCA_964539125.1 uncultured Thermoanaerobaculia bacterium
GCGCTCCCTCACCCTCCACGTGGCGATCCCGGTGCGCAGCGACGAGCAGGTGGTAGGAGCCGCCGTCGCCTCCCAATCCACCTACCGGATCCTCCGGGAGCTGCGCCGGATCCGGCTGACCTTCTTCGAGGTCTTCCTCCTTTCGGTGGCCCTGGCGGTCGCCCTCTCGCTGGCTCTCGCGACCACCATCTCCCGGCCGGTGCGCCGCCTCCGCGCCGAAGCCGCCAATCTGGTCGACCGGCGTGGGCGCCTGCGCGGCGCCTTCACCGGCTCGGCCAAGCTCGACGAGATCGGGGAGCTCGCCCGCACCCTCGAGCGGCTCTCCCGGCAGGTGGACGAGCACGTGCGCTTCGTGGAGGCCTTCGCCGCCGACGTCTCCCACG
>CAZIIB010001009.1:0-1593 GCA_964539125.1 uncultured Thermoanaerobaculia bacterium
CCCGGCCACACCGCACCTATCACGGCGACCACGGCCGTGACGATGAGGACGATCCCCCACCACGAGCGCTCGGTCAGGGCGTCCTTGGCCAGCGCGGCCTGCAGGATCTGCCAGACGATGACGGGCGCCCGGGCCGCCCGACGGCCCCGCAGGGCCGCCACCGCGGCCACCACCAGGGCGGCTGCCAGCGCGAAGGCCGTCGCAGCCTCGACGATCCCGGCCCCTTGATCGGTGGCCTCCTGCGTCGCGGCACCGACGGCCAGCCAGATACCGAAGCCCCCCACAACGGTGGCCTCGACCCCGACCGTTGTGGCGAGGATCCGGCGAATCACCTTCGCGCGGACATCTCCAGACGTACTCTCGGACACCAGTGCCACCTCTCGCCAATCCCGACAGAGCACGTTACCGGGATGAACAGGGTGTCACTAAGGATCACCGGAGGGGTATTGCCCTTCAGGAGCACCACCTGGCAGTATCACGGACAGTGCTCGACAGGTTACGTAACTGTCTGCTGTGGCTTAAACCTTCCTCAACAAGCGACCGAATTTGTCGGTTCTCTTGTGAAGGCGGGCACAAGGATGTGAGGCTGGGCGTTGGATGAACGAGGGCTCCACGACGTGAGCACCTCAGGAGCTGTCGCGCCTGCCGGCTGAGCAGGCGAGCGAGGTTCCGAACCCGCGATCACCACGGTCGTCGCTGACGACCGTCCGTAACGAGGCCCGTCAGGGCAAAGGAGTTGGACTTCCCCATGGACTGGCGTCATCGGGCAGCGTGCCTCGACGAGGACCCCGAGCTCTTCTTCCCCATCGGGAACACGGGTCCCGCACTGCTGCAGATCGAAGAGGCCAAGGCCGTCTGCCGCGGCTGCTCCGTGCTCGAGAAGTGCCTCGCGTGGGCCCTCGAGACCGGCCAGGACGCCGGCGTGTGGGGCGGGCTCTCCGAGGACGAGCGCCGCGCACTCAAGCGCCGCAACGCCCGGGCCCGCCGCGCCGGCTGACGCTCCGCAGCACGTCGCGAGCCTGCCTCGATCCGCACCTCGGCCGCTGCCCACAAGTCATCGGGCAGCGGCCGAGGTGTCCGCGGAGCCGCCCGCCGACGACGGCCCGGAAGCGGCCACCGGGGCGGCGCCGAGGTCCTCGTCCGGCTCGACGTCCGCGGACCTGCCGCGCAGCGTCACCTCGACCGTCACCTCGGTTCCGCCGCCGGGCGGGCTCGACCACACGATCCGGCCGCGCATCTCGCCGCCGACCAGGGCCTTGACGATCTGGGTGCCCAGACCGTCCTTGCCCGCGACGAAGCCCTCCGGCAGGCCGGCGCCGTCGTCCCGGACGACGGCGAGCAGCTGCCGCCCCGAGCGGCGCGCCTCGATGTTCACGGTGCCCCCGCCCGCGGCGAGCCCGTGCTCGACGGCGTTCGTCACCAGCTCGGTCAGCACCAGCGCGAGCGGCGTCGCGTTCTCCGCCTCCAGCTCGCCGAAGCTGCCCTCCCGGTGCACGGAGACCTGGCGGCCCCCGGCGCCGGCCAGCTCGACCGCCATCGCGATCGTCCGCTCGACCACGTCGTCGAAGTCGACGCGCTCGCCGAGCTGCCCCT
>CAZIIB010001010.1:0-1588 GCA_964539125.1 uncultured Thermoanaerobaculia bacterium
TCTTCGTCGACGTCACCGCCGACTGGTGCTTCACCTGCAAGTTCAACGAGAAGCTGGTGCTCGACACCCCCGAGGTGGCGGACGCCTTCGAGCGCCTGGGCGTGGTCCCGATGCGGGCCGACTGGACCAACCGCGACGACACGATCGGCGCCTTCCTCGAGGAGCACGGCCGCTACGGCATCCCCTTCTATCTCCTCTACCGCCCAGGTGGTGAGGCCCACGTGTTCAGCGAGCTCCTGACCAAGGAGCGCATCCTGGACGCTCTGAACGGCCTCCAGGGCGCCTCCCCCACCGGCGGCTGAGGCTCCGCCGGCCGGCGGGCCGCTCATGAGACCTCTCATGGAGCCAGACACCAGGGGCCACGGGGACGTCGTCGTCACCCGCAAGATCCCGGACCCCGGCCTCGACCTGCTGAGCGAGGCCGGGGTCCAGGTCGTCGTCTGCCAGGAGCGGGAGGAGGCCGGCCTCGGCCGGGAGGAGCTCCTCGCCGCCGTCCGGCGGGCGGACGTGCTCCTGTGCCAGCTCACGGAGCCGATCGATCGGGAGGTCCTGGCGGCCAACCCGCACCTGCTCGGTATCGCCCAGATGGCGGTGGGCTTCGACAACGTCGACCTGGCGGCGGCCACCGAGCTGGGCGTGCCCGTCTCGAACACGCCGGGCGTCCTCACCGACACCACCGCCGACCTCGCCTGGGCGCTGCTCCTGGCCGTCGCCCGCCGCATTCCCGAGGCTCACCGCTACACGGTGGAAGACCGCTACTCGATCTGGGGACCGAACCTGCTTCTGGGGCACGACGTGAGCCCGGGCGGGAGCGGCCGCCGGAAGGTCTTGGGGCTCGTCGGCTACGGGCGGATCGGCCGGGCGGTGGCCCGGCGGGCCGTGGGCTTCGAGATGGACGTCCTGGCCTACGACCCCTTCGCCCGGGAGACGGTGGAGGCGGACGAGGTGGCGACCTGGGCCGAGCTGCCCGGGCTCCTCGAGCGGAGCGACTTCGTCTCGTTGCACCCGGCGCTCTCCGAGGAGACCCGCCACCTGATCGGCGAGCCGGAGCTCCGCGCCATGAAGCCCACCGCCTGCCTGATCAACGCCTCCCGCGGCCCGGTGATCGACGAGGCGGCGCTGGTCCGGGCGCTCTCCGAAGGTTGGATCGCCGGTGCCGGGCTCGACGTCTACGAGGACGAGCCGGCGCTCGCTCCCGGCCTGGTCGACCTCGCCCGCGCCGGCAAGGCGGTCCTCCTGCCCCACATCGGGAGCGCCAGCCGGGACACGCGGGCGAAGATGGCCACCCTGGCGGCGACCAACGCCCTCGCCCACCTGCGCCGCGAGCGCGCCCCCCATTGCGTCAACCCCGAGGTCTACGACAACCCGGCCTATGCGGACCGGACAGGAGAGGGGACCGGCCGCCGGCCCGGGGACGCTTGAGATGTCCGCCGACGAGGACCTCCGCCGCGATGCTCTCGCCATCCTCCGGGCGGGGATCGCCGCGGTCGAGCCTGCAGGGCTGGTCCGGAGGTACCTCGAGGCTCATCCGGAGCTGATCTCCCGCGGCCGAGCGGTCCACGTGGTGGCGGTCGGCAAGGGGGCGAGC
>CAZIIB010001011.1:0-1588 GCA_964539125.1 uncultured Thermoanaerobaculia bacterium
ATAACTTCTTATCCAAATTTTTTGCATATTGCTGGCAAGGTTTTGATAACACAAACTTATAGCGAGCATTATATGCCCGAACTAAAGGCCAATAAAAAGCTAAAAAAAGAACTCCGGCTGCTTGATGTTTATGCAATTGCAACCGGAACTACGCTGAGCGCAGGATTCTTTTTATTGCCCGGCATAGCTGCACAACAGGCAGGCACAGCAATGATATTTTCCTATATAATTGCTGCAATTCCTTTGGTACCTGCAATGTTTAGTATTGCAGAACTGGCGACTGCAATGCCCCGCGCAGGAGGAGTTTATTATTTCCTCGATCGTTCGCTCGGCCCGCTTGTCGGGACTATAGGTGGAATAGGAACGTGGCTGGCATTAATTCTTAAAGTTGCTTTTGCTTTGATTGGAATGGGCGCCTATCTCGAATTGTTTTTCCCCAATCTTCCAATAGTATTAATTGCAATTCTTTTTGCAATTGCGATCGGTATATTAAATTTATTCGGAACAAAGAAAAGCGGAAAATTTCAAATACTTATGGTAATAGGATTGTTGGCAATTCTTGCTGTATTTATCGGCGGTGGATTGAATTCAATTCAGGCTGTTCATTTCAATGCTATTTTTACAAACGATCTTAAATCAGTTCTTTCTACTGCCGGTTTGGTATATATCAGTTATGTCGGTGTTACTAAGGTCGCAAGTCTTTCTGAAGAAATAAAGGATCCTGAGAGAAATATTCCAAGAGGAATTTTTATTGCGCTGGGCAGTGCGTTTGTAGTTTATATTTTAGGTACAGTTGTAATGGTTGGTGTAATTCCAATTGATAAACTTGCCGGGGATCTAACACCTGTGGCTACCGCATCGGAAATAATTTTTGGAAGGACAGGAACTATTTTTATTACAATCGCTGCGCTAATGGCATTCTTATCCGTCGCTAATGCGGGTACGTTAAGTGCTTCACGTTATCCTCTTGCTATGAGTCGTGACCATATGCTGCCGAGGTTATTCCAGAAGATAGGAAGCAACGGTACCCCGTTCATTGCAATTCTGATGACAGTCTTAGTTATAGTTTTAATATTGGTTATATTTGATCCTGCTAAGATTGCAAAGCTTGCCAGTGCATTTCAATTATTAGTGTTTGGTTTTATATCTCTAGCAGTCATTATCATGCGGGAAAGCAAAATCGATTCTTACGATCCCGGATACAGGTCACCGATGTATCCCTATCTTCACATAATCGGTATATGTGCACCTATCTGGTTAATAATTGAAATGGGATTTTTGCCTATTGTTTTTTCTTTGGGACTCATTTCGATCGGAAGTGCCTGGTACTGGTATTATGCAAAGGATAGGGTAATCAGGAATGGGGCAATATATCATATTTTTGAGCGGCTCGGTCACGCCCGCTACCAGGGGCTCGATAGAGAATTGCGTGGGATATTAAAAGAAAAAGGTTTAAGGGAAGAAGATCCTTTTGATTTAATCGTTGCGAGAAGCTTTGTAATTGATTTAAAAGATCCTGAGGATTTTGAAACCGTTGTTAATAAAGCATCTGTTTGGTTATCACAATTTGTAACTCATACATTTGAAG
>CAZIIB010001012.1:0-1586 GCA_964539125.1 uncultured Thermoanaerobaculia bacterium
TTGTACACCGCATCATAATGCCCCCTGGTTCATGAGGTTGGGTCGAAGAGTTCGGATTGTCGGGTTATCACTTTGATTCGGAGTCCTTTTTGCTTGCCGCGCGTGACATGCACGGCTTCGAGCTCACCGCGTTTGACACGTTGCAATACGGTTTGGCGGGAGACCCGCAGAGCCCGCATCGCTTCTATCATGGGCACAAAGCCCTCACCGGCATCATCGTTGAAGCGGGCAAGCAAGTCGTCTGTCAGACGGATGCGCCAGGGCGCGCCGGGTGTCAACTGTTCGCCGGGGATAATGCCGTCGTTGAGCAGGCGATGGATGGTTGAAGGCGCGACGCCGAGTGCGGTCGCGGCCTTCTTGATGGTCATCAGTTCCCCCTCGTCGTCGGTCGCCTTGGACTCGAAGCATGCGAGATCCCAGTGACGGCGGAGATTGCCGACGCGACCGGCATCGAAGCGATGACCGTACGCCGTATTGCGTCCTTGGCGATTGAGGATGCCGGCAATCACGGCGTCCGGGTAATGGACGGCGAGACGGCGGACGAGTGCAACCGTGTTCTCGTCGGTGCGGATGGGCGCCGGCTTTGAGCGAGGCAAGTCAAGATCGAGATCGGTGAGTGTGCCGCCCTTCCAGCGAATCGTCAGGTAAGCGGTGGCTTTGCCGCGCTCGATCTTGATGATGACCTCCTCGATGAGCGTGCGCAACAACTCCTTTCGGTCGCGCGCCGTGGTTGTTGCGGCACGCCAGACGGTGGCGAGGTCGGGGCCGATCTTTAGCAGGCGGTCGCGTTCTTCCTGGCAGAGTGCGCGCGGGCGCCGCCGCTCGCGGCGAGCAAGTTCAACCTTTGCGGATTCGAGCGCAGTCAATTTTTCTTCCCACTCACGCTCTAGGCCACGCGCAACGAGACGGTTGTCGGGGTCGACGGCGCGATAGCGGCGCTCGGCACGGCTTGCCTCGAAGCTGGCCCGCTCGACGCCGAGGCGCCATTGCTTGAGCGTGGCCTCGCGATCTGCTTCGAGCCGCTCGGCGGCGGCCAGACCGGCAGCCAGCTTCGCCGGCTCGAGGGCGGTAATGAAGGTCTGCGTCACGGCCTCGTCGATCTGGACGCCGCCGACATTGAGGCAGTAGACGCCGCGGCCCTCGACGAGGACTTTGCCAGGGCAATGATAGCCCGGTGCGGCGTTGCGCCCGCGATAATGCGTGTGCAGGCGACGCCCGCAATGGCCGCAGCTGGCAATGCCCTGCAGCAGCGCGCGGCCTTCCCTCACGGCACCCCCCACCTTGTGCGGTCCGGGCCGCGTGTTCTTTGCGATGCGTGCCTGGTTGGCCTCATAGGTCTGCCAATCGATGAAGCCCGGATGATGCGCCGCGATGAGCACTTGCCATTGGCAACGCGGCAGCTTTCGCACGCGCGTGCGGCGCACGCCCGAAGCATCCATTATCGTTTCCTGACGCGTTTTGCCATAGGCGTAGGCGCCGGCATAGACCGGGTTGGTGAGAACGTGGTGGATGGCGGTGTAGCTTGCCTCGACCCAGCGGATCTCGGCGCCCTGGTACATCTGCAAGGGGAAGCTGAGCCCTTCGGA
>CAZIIB010001013.1:0-1584 GCA_964539125.1 uncultured Thermoanaerobaculia bacterium
CCAGGGAGGGAGGGGACGTCCCCTCCCCCGACCACGGCGCCTGGCGCCGCGGTGGGCGAGGGTGGCAAGGGGACTCGAGGGGTCGTGGGGGAGATCCCATCCGGCGATCGGCTCCCCGACGTCCCCGTCGCCCCGCCCGGCCCCCGCTCGCGAGCCCTCTGGCGCGAGCTCGCCTCCTTCGAGGCTCCGGGGATCAACACCCTCGTCGCCGGCGAGGGAACGATCGTCTGGGCCGAGGCGCTGGGCGCCAACGTCCTCGACGTCGACGGCAACCGCTACGTCGACCTGACCGCCGGCTTCGGCGTGGCGACCGTGGGCCACCGCCACCCGCGGGTCGTGGCGGCGGCGACCGCGGCGGCCGGCCGCCTCCTCCACGGCCTGGGCGACGTGGCGGCCCATCCGGGGCGGATCGCGCTCGCCCGCCGCCTCGCGCGCCTCGCTCCGGTGGCGGATGCCCGGGTGCACTTCGCGATCTCGGGCGCCGACGCGGTGGAGATCGCCCTGAAGAGCGCTCTCCTCGCCACCGGCCGCCCGGGTGTCGTCGCCTTCGAGCCCTCCTACCACGGAGTGACCCTGGGCGCCCTGGCCGTCACCTCGCGCCCGGCCTTCCGCCGCCCCTTCGCGCCCCACCTCCACGGCCACGTCCACCGCCTCCCCTACGGCGTCGAGCCGACGAGCGTCGAGCGCCTCTTCCAGCGCGCTCGCCCCGGCGCGCTCCTCCTCGAGCCGGTGGTCGGCCGCGAGGGGGTGATCCCTCCCCCCGAGGGCTGGCTCCCGGCGCTCGCCGACCTCTGCCGCGAGCACGGCGTGCTCCTCGTCGCCGACGAGATCCTCACCGGTTTCGGTCGCACCGGCCACCTCTTCGCGGTCGACCGTGACGGGGTCCGTCCCGACCTCCTCTGCTGCGGCAAGGCCTTGGGCGGAGGCCTGCCCATCGCGGCGACCCTCGGGCGGCGCGAGGTCATGGAGCACTGGGGCACCGGCGGCGAAGCCCTCCACACCGCCACCTTCCTGGCCAACCCCCTGGCCTGCGCCGCGGCCCTCGCCGTCCTCGACCTCCTCGAAGAGGAAGACCTCCCCGCCCGGGCGAGGCGCCTGGGCGACCAGATCGAACGCCGCCTCGCCCCCTGGCCCGAGCGCTACGAACAGGTGCGAGAGGTCCGAGGCCGAGGCCTCCTCTGGGGCGTCGAGCTGGTCGATCAGAAGACGGCCAAGAAGGTCACCCGATCCCTCCTGGAACGAGGCGTCCTGGCCCTGGCCGGCGGCCCCGAAGGCAAGGTCCTCGAGCTCACCCCCCCGCTGACCATCACAGAGGAGCAGCTCACCGCGGCCCTCGACCTCCTCGAGCGCACCCTAGCGGACCTCCGACCTGCCCGCTGAGACCCCTCGACTGCGCTTCGCTCCGCTCGGGATGACAAGAAGGGGGGGCTCGGCGAGTGGTCTGTCAAGCTCCAAGTTACGCGTCTCGACGGTCCTTCCGGCCGCTGGCGGCGTGGCTCCTCGTCTAAGCGAGCTCGGCTACGCCTGCGTCGGAGCACCTGGCCAGAGACGCGAAGTCCTCGGCGGATACCCTTTCACTTGCAG
>CAZIIB010001014.1:0-1580 GCA_964539125.1 uncultured Thermoanaerobaculia bacterium
GGCGTGAACATCGCCCTGTTCGTCGTCTACCACCTGCTCCACCTCACCACCGGCACGCTGCACCACGACTTCGTGCCGGGGGACGTCTACCACAACGTGGTGGCGGGCTTTTCGGTCTGGTGGGTGTCGGCGATCTACGTCGTGGCCAACCTGTTCCTGGGCCTCCACCTCTACCACGGGCTGTGGAGCCTGTTCCAGAGTCTGGGTTGGAACCACCCGACCTTCAACCCCTGGCGCCGCAAGTTCGCCGTCACCTTCGCCGTGGTCGTCACGGCGGGCAACGTCTCGTTCCCGTTGGCGGTCCTCACCGGACTGGTCCACTGAACCTCGAAAGGGAGAGCACGCGATGACCCTCGATTCGAAGATCCCTTCCGGGCCCATCCAGGACCAGTGGGACTCCCACCGCTTCCAGATGAAGCTGGTCAATCCGGCCAACAAGCGGAAGTTCGACGTCCTGGTGATCGGCTCGGGCCTGGCGGGCGCCTCGGCCTCGGCCTCGATGGCCGAGCTCGGCTACAACGTCAAGTGCTTCTGCTTCCAGGACTCGGCGCGCCGGGCCCACTCGATCGCGGCCCAGGGCGGCATCAACGCCGCCAAGAACTACCAGAACGACGGCGACAGCATCTATCGCCTGTTCTACGACACGGTCAAAGGGGGCGACTTCCGCTCCCGCGAGGGCAACGTCTACCGCCTGGCCCAGCTCTCGCTCAACATCATCGACCAGGCGGTGGCACAGGGCGTGCCCTTCGCCCGCGACTACGCCGGGTACCTGGACAATCGCTCGTTCGGCGGCGCCCAGGTCTCGCGCACCTTCTACGCCCGCGGCCAGACCGGCCAGCAGCTCCTGCTCGGCGCGTACCAGGCGCTCGCCCGTCAGGTCAAGGCCGGGAAGGTGGAGATGTATCCGCGCCACGAGATGCTCGACGTGGTGCTGGTGGACGGCGAGGCCAAGGGGGTGATCACCCGCAACCTGGTGACCGGCGAGGTCGAGCGCTGGGCGGGCGACGCCGTGGTCCTCGCCACGGGCGGCTACTCGCGCGTCTTCTACCTTTCGACCAACGCCATGGGCTGCAACGTCACCGCCGCCTGGCGGGCGCACCGGCGCGGAGCGTACTTCGCCAATCCTTGCTACACGCAGATCCACCCCACCGCCATCCCGCCGGCCGGCGAGCACCAGTCGAAGCTCACCCTGATGAGCGAGTCGCTGCGCAACGACGGCCGGATCTGGGTGCCCAAGAACCCGGACGACTCGCGGCGCCCGAACCAGATCCCGGAGGGTGACCGGGACTACTACCTCGAGCGCCGCTACCCCGCCTTCGGGAACCTCGTGCCCCGGGACATCGCCTCCCGGGCCGCCAAGCACGAGGTCGACCAGGGGCACGGCGTGGGGCCGACCGGGGTCGGCGTCTACCTCGACTTCCGGGATCCCATCTCGCGGCTCGGCCGGCAGGTGATCGACGAGCGCTACGGGAACCTCTTCGAGATGTACGAGAAGATCACCGGTGAAGACCCCCACGAGATGCCCATGCGCATCTACCCGGCGCCCCACTACACGATGGGCGGCCTGTGGGTGGACTACG
>CAZIIB010001015.1:0-1580 GCA_964539125.1 uncultured Thermoanaerobaculia bacterium
GCTCCTGCTGCCGACGGATCACTACCACGTCATCTTCACGATCCCCTGGCAGTTCCGGCGCTTCTGGCAGTGGAACCCCCGCGAGGTGGGCGAGCTGCTGTTCCGGGAGTCAGCCGCGACGCTTCGCGCCTTGTTGGGCGAGGACCGGCGCCTCGGGAACGCCCGGCCGGGCTGGATCGCGGCGCTCCACACCTGGGGCCGGACCCTGGTGGCCCATCCCCACGTCCATTGTCTGGTCGTCGGCGGCGGTCTTGGCCTGGACGGCACCTGGCGGGCGATCGGCAACGGGTACCTGCTGCCCTACCGCCAGGTGCGCCATCTCTTCCGACAGCGTTTCTGCGATGCGCTGGAGGCCGGGCTGCGAGATGGCAAGTTGGAGCTTCCCGGCGATCTCTGCCTCGCCGAGGCCCTCGGCATCGTGTCCAAGGCGCGGCGGCGCAAGTGGAACGTGCGCCTCGAAGCCCCCTACCGCCACGGCGAAGGGGTGGCGGTCTACCTGGCCCGCTACCTCAAGGGCGGCCCGATCAAGAACAGCCGCCTCGTGGGCTTCGACGGTGGGGAGGTGGTCTTCCGCTATGGCGATTTCCGGCAAGCCGACGCCGCCGGCCGGCCGAAGGCGAAGGTGATGCGCCTCACCGTGGACGAGTTTCTGGCTCGGCTGCTCCAGCATGTCCCGCCACCTGGGATGAAGATGGTGCGCGCCTATGGTCTCTATTCTGCCAGGAGCCGGGAGGATCTCGAGCGGGCTCGGAGCGCGATCGAGCCCGGCCCGGAGTGGGTCGAAGCGCGCCGAAGGATCGATCGCCGGCACGGCGGCCACCGAGCCTCTCGGGGACCGTGTTGCCCGGTCTGCGGACGGGTCCTGGAGGTCGTCGCCGGGAGCGCCCGGTCCGGGATCCCGCCCCCGGGCCTCCATGCGGAGCGATCGCCGGCATGAGAAAGCCTCTGACAGACAGCTCGCAAGAGAGGCTCCGAGGGGAGTGCGTTCTTGGCGAGGCGCGACCCCCTGATCAGCTCCTCGGAGTTGGTTGCAGGAGCCACGGCACGCCTCCTCGTGCCACCTTCACACGCGGCCAGGCCACCCTCAGGTCCCTCACGCCGCTGCAAGAGCGTTCGAGGGGTTGCCGCGCTCTGGTACAATCCCCATAGCTGAAACGAGAGACTGCCAGCGACGAGTCCGGTTGTTCAACCGGCGCCTGCAGCGGGCGTCGGCACCCGCCGAGGCTTCGTCAGGCAGTAACGCGAGGAGGATGAACACCGAGGCTGCGGCAATCGTCTTCGCCCGACGCCGCTGAAACGCCTCACCGTTGGGCGGAGTAGGTCTGGAGTAGAGACATGAGGACATTCTCGATCCGAACTGGTGCCAAGGATTCCGACCCGGAACCAGTCCTTCGGAATGATGCGCCACCCGAGCTTCGTTCAACACTGCTGGATATCGCATCCGAGTGCGGACTCACCCCGAATCAACTCCGACACGTTCTTACGAGGCAGCTTCGCATTAGGAAGGTCGATGATTGCCAAGGTTATGAGCATGTCGACCGGCAGAACCGGGAGACGCTCGAAAAGTGCAAGTGGTCTGA
>CAZIIB010001016.1:0-1578 GCA_964539125.1 uncultured Thermoanaerobaculia bacterium
CCCAGTTCTCCACCAGCACCAGGCGGGTCCGGGTGCCCGAGGCGTCCGGGACGTCGCGGGCGAACAGGAGCCGGCGTCCGTCGGCGGCGACGTCGAAGGACAGATCCCCGGTCCGAGAGTCGCCCAGCGAGCCGAGGTCGAAGAGGCGGGTGGTGCGCCCGGCTGGCGGATCCTGCGAGGAGTCGATGGTCACCTCGGCCAGCCACCGCTCCGTCGGGCCGCTGCCGGCGACGTAGTAGAGCGATCCGCTCCCGGGGGCCCACACCGGCCGGCGCCCGCCTTCGGAGCTCACCTGCCAGCGCCCTTCGCCTCCCGGGAACCGGGTCAGGAACACCTGGGGCAGTTCGTCGCGACTCGTGTAGGCCACGAGCCGGCCATCGGGCGACAGCGCGGCCCCGCTCACATCGGGCTCCGGCGAGAAGTGCACGAACGGCTCCGTGGGCCCCAGCGTCCCGTCGGCCTGGACAGCCGATCGGCGCAGCCTCCCGTGTCCGGCATCGTCCACGAGCCGGAGCGCGCTCCGGCCGTCCGGGGCGAGGAAGGCGTCCTGCCAGCTCGAGCCCGTGGGCGGCGCCAGCTCGCGGTCGCCGCCGGAGCCGTCGGCGTTCACGGACCGGATGGAGTTGTGCATCCCCGACGAGGGCAGGTGGGCGACATAGGACAGCCGGTCCGGCCCGAGCCAGTGCGGGCCGTACTCGTCGGCCGTCGAGAACGTGATCCGCGTGTCGACGCCGCGCACAAGGTCGCGCACCCAGACGTCCCGCTGCTGGTCCGCCACGGCGGAGAACGCGACCCTGCGGCCGTCCCGCGAGAGGCTCACGTCTGCCAGACCCGGGTAGGCCGGTCCGGTCGTCGCGATCTCCTTGCCCGCGCGATCCACCCACACGAGCTGGCGAGGTCTCCGGGACGCGCTCCCTTCCGTGTAGAGGAGCGAGCCATCGTCCGAGGCGCTGACCGAAGCTGCGCCGGGGACCACCAGTCGGGGCTGGCCGACGATTCGCCGCCCTCCCGCATCGTACCGGACCGCCCAGACCCCGTTGCTGGCGCCTTCACCGACGTAGAGGAGCTGGCCGGACGGAGTCACGACCAGCTGGCTCGCGTCCCCCGGCCCCCCCTCGATGGGCCTGCGCCTGCCACCGCTGAACACCTCGAGCTCGGGGCGCGGAGCCCCGGTGGAGTCGCGGTCCCCGACCCAGTGCACGAGGTACATCAGGTCCCCGTTCGGCAGCCAAGTGGGCGTGTGGAAGTCCACGATCCGGAGCGGGTCGATGTCGATCAGCAGCTTCGGAGTGCCCCCGGAGGCCGGGACCGACCAGAGGCCACCCCGCCAGACCGACAGGGCAAAGACGCCGCGGGACGACCACGCCAGGCCGATCGAGCCGCCGGTTCCCGGGATCGCGCAGAGGGCCACGGGCGTCCCGCCGGAAGCGGAGACCTTCCAGAGCTGCTTGCGGTTCTCGAAGCCCAGCTCCCGCGAGTCGGGGGACCAGCAGAAGGCGGAGTAGCCTTCGACCTCCGCCACGCTCCGGTTCTCGAGCCGGTCGAGCCGGCGCACCACGATCCGGTTCTTCGAGAGGA
>CAZIIB010001017.1:0-1569 GCA_964539125.1 uncultured Thermoanaerobaculia bacterium
CCATTACAGAAGGGTTTGCGATGCTTTATGACAAATTGAGCCCCCAGATGCGTCAGACGGTGGACGCCTACGTCACCCGCTTGGGCCCCCTCGCCTGGAACTTGAGAAGTGACCTCCTCGCCGACGCCGCCCGCCCCTTCGTCGAAGACCTCGCCCCCGAGCAGGCCCAGCTCGCGGCCAAGGGGTTCATGACTGCGGTCCTCGAACGCTGGGACGACTCGCGGGTGGTCGACCCCCGGCAGGCCTGCCTCTACATGATCTCGCTCAACCCCCGGCACCGGGCGATGGCCGCCGAGTACCTGGACGCGAACCCTCACGTGCGCCACGTCGTCCGCCAGGAGCTGGGCGAGGCCGAGGTGTTTTGACCGGTCCCCCCCTGTAGCCCCTCGGTCCCCTTCTCACCCCGGACCACGCTGTCGCGCAGAGCGGTCCCGGAGAAGGGGACGCCCCCTCCCGGTCGTCAAGGGGTCTCTCCGATAGAGGGTCAGCCTTCGGTGGAGGGCTCCACCAGCCGGTGGCGCAGCGCGTAGGCGACCACCTGGGCCCGGTTGTGGAGATGGAGCTTGTCCAGGATGTTGCGGACGTGGAACTTCACGGTGTTCTCGCTGACCCCCAGCTCGCTCGCCAGCTTGCGGTTCGACGTGACGCCGTCGACCATGAGCTCGAGCACCTCGCTCTCCCGGTCGGTCAGGGCGTCGGGGTCGTAGTCCTTGGTGGCGTTCGTCTTGGGGCGGGCGAACTCGTCGAGGAGCTTTCTGGCCAAGGCGGGGGTGAGCGCCGGCTCGCCCTGGGCCACCCCCTCCAGGAGCGCGAAGAACCGGTCGGCCTCCAGGTCCTTGAGCAGGTAGCCTTTGGCGCCCGCCTTGATGGCCTCGAACAGGTTCGACTCGTCGTCGGAGGCGGTGAGCACGATCACCTTCACCTCCGGTAGCTCGGCGGCCAGGCGCTTGGTCGCCTCCAGCCCGTCCATCTCGGGCATCATCAGGTCCATCAGCACCACGTCCGGCTTGAGCTTCCAGGCCAGCTCGATGGCTTCCTTGCCGTTGCGGGCCTCGCCGACGACATCGATATCGCGGGCGACGAGCAGGCTCCGCAGGCTGTCCCGAAACAGGGCGTGGTCATCCGCGATGACGATTCTCATGCCAGGTCTCCTGAGACGTTCTTGGCGATGGGCACTTCCACGTGGATCTTGACGCCTTCGCCAGGCGCCGAGTGAAACCCGATTGTACCGCCGATGCTCGCCACGCGCTCGCGCATGATGGCGAGGCCGAAGCGGGGCGACTCTCCGGGGTGACTTGCCGCCGGGTCGAAGCCGGTCCCGTCGTCCTCCACTTCGACCAGCAGGAGGCTGTCGACTTGCTTGAGCTCGACCCGGGCAGAGCGGGCGCCCGAGTGCTTGCGGACGTTCGACAAGGCTTCCTGGATGATGCGCAGGAGCTGCAGCTCGGCGGTCGGGCTCAGGCGCAGATCGGCGTCGTAGATCACCTTGCCGTCGATGCCGCTCTGCGCCTCCCAGCGCTGGATGAAGGCATCGACCGTCTCGCCCAGTCCCCGGTCGGGGCCGGTCTG
>CAZIIB010001018.1:0-1566 GCA_964539125.1 uncultured Thermoanaerobaculia bacterium
GCCACCTGGAAGTCGATCTCCCTGGCCAGCGAGTTCTTCATGCTCAGCCCCTCCCTCCTGCAGGGCCTCAGCCTCCAGGACCTTAGCCGCCTCGCCCGCGTCCTCGAAGGCATCTCCGACCGCTCTGCCGACCTCGCGACCGCCTGCCTCGAAGCCGCTCCGTCCGCGGTCGAGTCCCTGGACCACGCCGAGCTCGTCGCCTTCATCGAGTTCGCCGCCTCCATCTCCGACTCCGCCTGGCCCGAAGCCAGCCTCTACTTCCAGCGCGGCCCCGAGCTCCTGCGTGGCGTCGAGTCCACTCAGCGCGCCTCCTACCTCGAGCTCTCGACCCGTGTCGCCCGCCGCATCGGTCGCCAGTCCTACGCCCTCTTCGCCGACGGCACCGCCGCCCTGCGCGAGGTCGACCCCGGGCGCCACAAGCGCCTCATCGAGCTCGGCGAGCGCATCGTCAGTGTCTCGCCCACGGCCGCCATGTCCTTCCTCAAGTCCTCGCCCCTGCTCACCGAGCGCCTTCGCCCCGAAGAGCTGGAAGCGTGGCACGAGATCGGCCTCGACATCCTGCGCGGCACCCCCGAGGGCGGCGAGGCCTACTTCCGCCTCGAATCCGGTCGCGCCGAACAGAACATCCAGTCCCTCTCGGCCCGCGTCGACCTCTCGCGCGTCTCGGAGCTCCTGCGCCTCTACGGCAAGGCCCTCACCGGCGCTAACATCAGCGTCCAGCCCGTCTCCGCCCTCACCGAGAAGGGCATCGGCTGGGTCAAAGAGAGCGGCCCCTCCACCGAAGGCACCGCCGTCTACCTCCCCGAGTTCATTGAGCAGTACCAGGACAAGGCCGAGAACTTCGCTATCTTCAAGGTCTACGCCACCCACCAGACCGCCCACATCGAGTTCGGCAGCTTCGACTTCTCCTTCCGCGCCGACGGCCGCGTCTTCCCCCGCCGTCGCGGCGATTACGAGGACACCAAGCGCGCCGATGGCCTCGTCACCAAGACACGCTGGATCGCCGACATGGAGCGCTTCTTCGACCTCTTCTCGGAGCGCCAGATGGCCTCCGACCTCTTCGCCGTCGTCGAAGACCTGCGCATCGACCGCCGCATCCACGAGGAGTACTCCGGCATCCGCCGCGCCAACCGCCGCGTCCAGGAGCGAGAGCTCGGCCTGCGCCCGGAGGTCAAGACCCTCCCCCTGCGCCAGGCCTTCATCGAGAACCTGATCCGCGCCAGCCTCGATGGCGAAAACACCATGATGTGGCCCAAGCCCCTGGAGCCCCTCCTCGCACGCGCCGTCCTCACCCTGCGCGCCCTCCACAACCCCGAAGCCAACGTCGAAGACGCCGCCGAAGCCACCCTCACCCTCTACGAGATCGCCGAGCAGGTCCCCAACCTCCCGCCCGAAGCCATGGAGGACATCGACTGGGAAACCATGTCCGCCGAAGACCTCGAAGCCCTCGAAGAGCAGGCGAAGGCCGACCCCCAGGACGCCCTCGATGACCTCCCCGACAACGAAGAAGCCCCCTACGAATCCCCCGCCGAGGTCGACTTCCGCGGCGACTTCAAGCCCGAGCTC
>CAZIIB010001019.1:0-1564 GCA_964539125.1 uncultured Thermoanaerobaculia bacterium
CGTCCGCCAGGACAAGTCCCTGGGGTTGGCGCGCTCGATCGACACCTCCCTCTACACCTCGCTGAAGCGGGTCAACCCCGAGCTCCGCAACCGCGGGGTCAAGACCGCCCCCTTCATCGTGCTGGTCGATACCGAGATGCCCGCCGTCCTGGCCGAGGTCGCCGCGCTCTCCAGCGCCGCCGAGGCCTCCATGCTGGAGAAGCCCCTCTACCGTGAGTACATCGCCGATTCCCTCGCCGCCGGCATCGCCTCGTACGCCGAGTCGGTCGGCCGCGCCGGCGAAGGGCGGTCCGGGGCTTCGCGAACGTCGCAACTGTCTCCACAGGGGAGTTGAAGAGATGAGCGAGACCAAGCAGATCCTCCACGTGGGGATCGATCTGGGGACGTCCCGCAGCTCCATCGCCGGGTCGAACGAGCAACGCCACGTGGTCCAGAGCTACGTCGGCTGGCCGGCGGACATGGTGGCCCGCAAGGTCCTGAAGAAGACCGTGCTGGTGGGCGACGAGGCCCTCGAAAACCGCCCGATGCTCGACCTCTACCGGCCCCTCGAGGAGGGACTGATCAAGAAGGGATCGACCCGCGACGAGGCGGCGGTGGGGGAGCTGCTCCGGCACCTGTTGCATCTGGCCGGCGTGGAGAAGGGCAACGGCTCCGGCTCGGTGAGGGCGGTCGTCGGGGTGCCCGCCAAGGCCCTGCGGGTGAACAAGCAGAGCCTCCGCGAGGCGGTCGGGCCGCTGGTCGACAACCTCTTGATCGTCTCCGAGCCCTTCGCGGTCGCCTACGGCCTCGACTCTCTGCTCCACTCGATGATCATCGACATCGGCGCCGGCACGGCCGACTTCTGCGTCATGCGCGGCCGCATCCCCACCGACGAGGACCAGCGCACCCTCACCACCGCCGGCGACTGGCTCGACGAGCAGCTCGCCAACCAGATCCGCGAGGCCTACCCGGACGCCGACTTCACGATCCACATGGTGCGCGACTGGAAGGAGCGCTCGAGCTTCGTCGGCGAGGCCAAGCAGAAGGTGACCGTGAGCGCTCCGGTCGACGGCCGGCCGACCGAGCTGGACATCACCGAGCCCATGCGGGCGGCCTGCGAGGCGTTGCTGCCGCCCCTCATCGAGACCATGGTCGACCTGCTTTCCCGCGTCGACCCGGACTATCAGGACCGGGTGCGGAACAACGTGATCCTGTCCGGCGGCACGGCTCTGATCCAGGGTCTGGGCGCCAGCCTCCAGAAGGAGCTCGCGGAGATCGGAGGCGGGCGGGTGAAGGTGGTCAAGGACCCGGTCTTCGTGGGCGCCGACGGCGGCCTGGCGATCGCCCTCGACGCCTCGGAGGAGGAATGGGAGAGGCTGGCCGGGTGAGGCCGGCTGGAGAACCTGCGAAGCAATCTCCATCCGGCCCCGGGGCTATGCTCGCAGCCGTGAAAGCTCCTGTTTTGTTCCTCTCGTTGGTTGGGCTCGTGGTCCTCTGGGCCGCGTGCTCGGCTCAGGAGGGCCCCATGAGACAGAGTCGCCTGAGCGTTTCGAGCTCCGCGTTCGCCGCCGGCGGGCGGATCCCC
>CAZIIB010001020.1:0-352 GCA_964539125.1 uncultured Thermoanaerobaculia bacterium
TCACCTTGGCCTTGTAGGTCTCGCCCTCGGCGGTCTTGATCTCAACCGTCTTGGCGTGATCCACCACGTGATTATTGGTGACCGCATAGCCATCCGGCGAGATGAAGAAGCCGGAGCCTTCGCCAGTGATCATCTGCCTGGCGTGCGGCATGCCGTTCGGCATTCCGGGAAAGCCGAACTGCCGGAAGAATTCCCGCATCGGCGAGCCCGGCGGGAACGGATTTTCATTGGACATCGGGCTGGCGTTCATCGACTGCTCGATGCGCACGCGCACCGAGATGACCGCCGGCTTGACCTTGGCGACGAGGTCGGCGAAGCCGGCCGGCGCGTGCGCGGCGGCGTCCGCGGCTTG
>CAZIIB010001020.1:362-1564 GCA_964539125.1 uncultured Thermoanaerobaculia bacterium
CGTGAAGCCGACGAGATTCATCGGATTGAAATGGCCGGGACCGGCGGCAATGACGGCGACGCCGAGCACGGCGGCCGAGGCCAGCAGCGTCAGGCGGCGGGGTTTGAGGATTTTCCGCAGCGCGGAAGGTTGCGAAGCGTTCATGGCGTTGTCTCCGTGCGAAATCGGTAAGGCTGAGGCCGTTGGGCCGATGACGCAGTAGATAGCGCGTGCGCCTTACCGCGACCTGTCGCGGAAATTTAATTTTTGTAATGCGGGCGGGATGGCGTTACCGCGCATGCGCCGAATGCGGATTTTCCGTCGGCACGTGCAGATGAAATTTTCGTCATTAAGAAGATTTCATGAAAAAACCCCGGCCTTGCGGCCGAGGTTTTGCACTTGCAAGGCGCGGATGCTCAGTCGCGGCCGGGCGGGTCGCGATGCAACTGGAAGCGGATATTGGCATCCGGATCGGCGCCGACATATTGGTCATTGACGAAGACCGGATCGGCGGCGGCCGACGGCAAGGCCTGGGCGCGGATGCCGTTCAGGCGGTTCAAGCTCGCCTGCGACAATTCGGTCGAGCCGGTGATGTCGGCTTGCCCGTGCCAGAACGACGGCATCGCGATTGAATTGCCGGTGCCGTAATTGGGATTGTAAGACTGGGCGAGCGCGGGCGAGGCAAGGAGGGACGCCAGGGCCGCGCCAAGGATGAGCTTCTTCATAGGAGGTCTCCGTTCTCTCTGTTTCCATTTCCGGCAGCACCGGCTGCCGGTGCGGCAACCGCCGCCAAGATGGCCAGATGGGAGCGCAGGCCGGTTCCGGCTTGCTCGAAATTGCTGTTGCTTGACGCATCTTGCCTAATTCGTCGACGCGTGCGGCGGACGGCGCTGCTGCATCGCGCGCACCCAGGTGATGAATGGCGTTCACGCCATTGTCACGCAGCCGTGTGTTGCGCAGCCGCGATTGCGCCGAAATTTGCCGCGACAAATCAAAAAAAGCCCGCACCGCCGCCACGAGCGGCGGCAGAAGTGAAGAATCGGGCGTGGGTGGAGGCTCAGGGAGCGGCGATCATGAGGAGATCGCATGCAACCACGCTTGATGGCCGAGGCGCAACGCGTCCACTTCACGCCGCCGCAACTGTTCGAACGTCGAAACGCGCAGTGGTATGGACTGCAGGCCGACATCGTCACGGCCGTGCAACGCACGCCGTTCGATTGCGG
>CAZIIB010001021.1:0-1563 GCA_964539125.1 uncultured Thermoanaerobaculia bacterium
GGAGCGTCTGGCCCACGTCCTGGACCGACAGGCCGAGCTCGGAGATCCGGTCCCGATCGAGGATCAGGCGCTCTTCGGGCTGGCCCTCGCGCCGGCTCACCCGGACGTCGGTGATCCCTTGCAGTCGCTCCATGCGCTGGCGGATGGCATTGGCGATCCGGTCGGCGTTCGCCAGGTCCCAGCCGCGGAGCTCGATCTCCAGCGCCTCGCCGCCGCCGCTCGAGCTGAAGATGCGGCCGAGGATCCAGAGGCCCTGCTGGGCCTCCACCCGGATCTCGGCCCCCGGCACCTGGCCGTCCACCGCCCGGCGCACCCGGTCGGCGAGCTCGGCGCTCCCCACCGAGCGCTGGTCCCGGGGCACGAGCTTCACCTCGACGGCGGCGTTGTCGCCGCGCACCTCGGTGTCGGTGATGTGGATCGCCTCGGCCGGGATGACGCCGCGCACCTTCTTCTCGAGCTCGTCGACGTAGGCGCGGGCCACGGCCAGGTTGGTGCCCTGGGCCATCTCGAGCTCGATGTCGATCTCGTCGGCCTCGGTCTGGGGGGCGAGCTCGACCGGGATCAGGGGCCAGAGCGCGAGGGCTCCGGCCAGGAGCAGGCCGGTCGCCGCGAACACCCGTCCCCGGTGGCGGAGCGCGCTCTGGAGGCGCCCGGTGTACCAGCCCTCGAGGCGGCGGAAGTGGCGGACGAAGGCCGAGCCCTCGGCCTCGGCGCGGCTCCGCACCCGCAAGAAGCGGGCGGCGAGCATGGGCACCAGGGTGAGGGCGACCAGGAGCGAGCAGGCGAGGGCGAAGACCACCACCAGCGCCAGCGCCTGGAAGAGAGCGCCGCTCGTCGTGTGGGTGAAGACCACGGGGAGGAAGATCACGCAGGTGGTGAGCGTCGAGGCGACGATCGCCCCCGCCACCTCGCGGGCGCCGACCCGGGCGGCCTCGAAGAGCGGCGCGTCCTCCTCCTCGCGCTTCCGGACGATGCTCTCGAGCACCACGATCGAGTTGTCGACGATCATCCCCACGCCCAGGGCGAGGCCGCCGAAGGTCATCTGGTTGAGGGTCAGGCCGCCGAAGTAGAGGAGGCCGAAGGCCGAGACCACCGAGATCGGGATCGACAGGGCGATGATGGCGGTCGAGGTGCGGTTGCGCAGGAAGAGGTACAGGACCAGGATCGCCAGCAGCGAGCCCCAGAGGGCGGAGCTGCGCACGTTGTCGATGGACTGGCGGATGAACTCGCTCTGGTCGGTGACCACGGTCAGGTGGAGGTCCTTGCGCTCGCGGTTGATCCGGTCGGCCTCCTGGCGGATGGCGCGGGCGACCTCCACGGTGTTGGCGCCGCTCTGCTTCTGGATGCTCAGGGTGATCGCCGGCACCCCGTTCATCTCCACCAGGTAGCGCACGTCCTCGTAGCTGTCCTCGACGTGGGCCACGTCCTCCACCCGCACCGGCTTGCCGGCGACGTTTCGGATCACCGTGCGGGCGATCTGGGGCACCGAGTCGTACTCGCCGAGGGCCCGCACGTAGAGGTCGTCGTAGCCGCTCCGCACGTTGCCCGCCGGCAGGGTGAGGT
>CAZIIB010001022.1:0-1563 GCA_964539125.1 uncultured Thermoanaerobaculia bacterium
AAGCGCCGCGACGAGGCTCGAGAGGCGGCCAACCGCGAGCGTGAGCGCTTCCTGGAGGAGCTCGCGCCGGAGACCATCGCCACGTTCCCGGCCGTCGATCCGATTCGCGGCGATCGGGCCGCCGTCGCGGGCAAGGTGGTGGTCTGGCCCTGGATCACGCCGCGGGGCGGCCTGATCGAGCGCCTGGGCCGTTCGTATGCCGTCGCCGGCTCGGCCCGGGAGGGCTTCTACTTCGCCCCTCTCGACACGGCCGAGATGAAGCGCTTCTTCGACGCCCTGTTCCGGTATCAGGCGAAGGTCGACCCGGGGATCGCCGAGCGCTACCGCTTCGTCGGACGGATTCTGGACGAGCCGGTGCTCCTCACGGCCGACGACCGTCCGGCCCCCGGCGTCCTGGTGCAGGTGATCGGGGCGAGCGCGGGAGCCGGCGACGGCGAGTTCTTCGTCGATCTGCGCCAGAGCCTGCCGGCCGAGGGCGCGGCGCGAGAGGTCGGCCGGAGCCTCTTCGCCGCGGAGCAGGAGCTGGCCGCCCTCGACGTGCCCGAGCTTACTGACGGAGCCTCGCCGGCCGAGGTCGTCACGACCATGATCCAGGCGACCAAGTGGGCCGACCAGCCCACGTGGCGGAGCGTCTTCCCCGGCTGGCGCTTGTTCCACCGGTTCAGCGGGCCGCCGATCGTGGACCTGGCTTTCCGTCCGTCGGAGGGGAGCTTCGAGCGGGAGTGGGGGGAGTCCCGGCGCCGGATCCTGGACTACGTCTACGACGCCCGGGTGGCGAGCGTGGGACGGATCCGGGCATTGCGCGAGGCGGGCTTGGACGACGGGGGCCCGGCCCTCGACGAGGTCGACGTGTTCGTGGACCACGTGGGGCGCTTCGAGGAGGAGTACCGCACCTTCACCGACGTCCGCGTCCGCCGCCGCTGGCGGCTTCAGCGCCTCGACGGAGGCCCCTGGCGGGTGGACGAGGTCCGACACCTCTGATCCGACATGTACGACGAACGACCAGCCGCGATCCGCAAGAGGCTCGACGAGGCCGCCGCCAAGAGCCGAGAGGTCTTCAAGCGCGCTCACGACGAGGCCCTCGAAAAGCGCGTGCGAGACCGCCTCGAGCGCTATTTCGACGAGCGGGAGAAGGCACTCGACGAGGGGGTTCGGCTGCTCGGCTCTCCCCTGCCGCCGAAGGACCACCAGGACCGCTGGCAGCGGCACTTCTCGGACGCCGGCGGGCGGGCGGCCAAGGAGCTCTCCGACCTGGTCAAGGACGCCAAGATCGAGACGCCCTTCGTGCGGGCGGTGTCGAGCATCGCCGGCCGAGAGTCGAGCTTCTTCGGGGCCGTGGCCGGGATGCCGCTCCCGTCGGCCCAGGGACGGGTGCTCCAGTGGTACGGCCAGTTCGTGCGCGAGGAGAAGGCATTGCGAACCGAATGGAAGGAGCTCTCGGACCAGGGTAGCGACCTCTCGAAGGAGATGGTCGAGGTGATGAAGGAGGTCACCAAGCTCTTCGACGAAGCGGTCAAGAAGGCCGCCGCGAAAGCCAGGGACGCCGAGGAGGTGCTCCGTCGC
>CAZIIB010001023.1:0-1562 GCA_964539125.1 uncultured Thermoanaerobaculia bacterium
CCGGAGCATATGACGGCGTTCTTCGTCGTGAACGCCTGTACGGCACTACTGTTGCTGGGGGTGTGGGTCATCTTCCGGCTGGCCATGCCGATCCTGATCGAGCGCATGAGCGCCTGAACGCGAGGTTGCGAGTATGTCGTATGCCTTGAGAAAGCGCATCCTCGTAACGGGCGGCGCCGGCTTTCTTGGCAGTCACCTCTGCGAGCGTCTCCTCGCCGATGGGCACGATGTGCTCTGCGTCGACAACTTCTTTACAGGTGCCAAGGACAACATCGCCCATCTGCTCGACAATCCCTATTTCGAGCTGATGCGCCACGACGTGACCTTTCCGCTCTACGTGGAGGTCGACGAGATATATAACCTGGCCTGCCCCGCCTCGCCGATTCATTACCAGCTCGACCCCGTGCAGACCACCAAGACCAGCGTGCACGGCGCCATCAACATGCTGGGGCTTGCCAAGCGGGTGAAGGCGAAGATCTTCCAGGCATCGACCAGCGAGGTGTATGGCGACCCGGCCACCCATCCTCAGCCAGAACATTACTGGGGCCACGTTAACCCCATCGGTCCGCGCGCCTGCTACGATGAAGGCAAGCGCTGCGCCGAGACGCTCTTCCTCGACTATCGGCGTCAGCACGGCCTGCGTGTCAAGGTTGCGCGTATCTTCAACACCTACGGTCCCCGCATGCACCCCAACGATGGACGCGTCGTCTCGAATTTCATCGTCCAAGCCTTACATAACAAACCGATCACCCTTTATGGCGATGGCACTCAGACTCGGTCCTTCTGCTACGTCGATGACTTGATCGAAGGATCCATTCGTCTGATGGCGAGCCACGATCAGCTGATCGGCCCTATGAATCTTGGCAATCCGAGCGAATTCACCATGATCGAGCTTGCGGAAACCATCCGTGACCTCACTAGTTCGCGCTCTTCGCTCATTCACGAGCCCTTACCGCTAGACGACCCGCACCAGCGGCAGCCGGACATCGGACTTGCGCGAGAGCAACTGCGTTGGGAGCCGAAGGTGAACGTACAAGACGGTTTGAAGGCTACGATTGCCTACTTCGAGCGCCTGCTGTGTCACAGGGTATGAGGATCTTAGTCAGCGCCGCCCGTTTCATCGGTAAGTACGCTCGCAACGCCCCCGTCCGGGCCGGCAAGATGCCTATCAGCGTCGAGATTAGAGCAAGGCTCTATGAATAACGACATCCTAATTAGGGCCGAAGCCGTCTCCAAGAAATTCTGCCGAAGCCTCAAGAAATCCCTTTGGTACGGGATGCAGGATCTTGGCAACGAGCTGTGTGGTCGCAGTCACGGTGGCAAGGGCAGGCTCCGCCCTGATGAGTTCTGGGCTGTCAAGGACGTCAGCTTTGAGTTGAGGCGCGGTGAATGTCTGGGGTTGATTGGGCGGAACGGTGCGGGCAAGACCACCCTGCTGCGGATGCTCAACGGGCTCATCAAGCCGGATCGCGGACGTATCGAGATGCGCGGGCGGGTTGGAGCCTTGATTGCGCTAGGGGCCGGGTTCAATCCGATCCTAACCGGTCGAGAAAATATCTATG
>CAZIIB010001024.1:0-1560 GCA_964539125.1 uncultured Thermoanaerobaculia bacterium
GCTGGCCGTGGCGGTGGAGGCGGAGACCCCGCCCCCGGCCCCCGAGAACGGCGAGGCCGCGGCGGAGTCGGCGCAGGCCGACGATCCGCCTCCGGCAGCCTCCTCGGAAACCGCCCAGTCGGGCTCGACCCCGTCAGGCGACGAGGCGACGAAGCCTTCCTCCAAGGACCCGGCGAAAGGCCAAGCCGAAGCCCAAGCCAAGGCCGAGTCCAAGCCCCAGGCGATGCGCATGGTCGTCGTGGGGGACTCGGACCTGATCTCCACCGCTCTGCTGCGCGTCGGCCCGGGGAACCGCACCCTGGCCAACAACCTGTTCAACTGGCTCATCGAGCGTGAGACCCTGCTGGGCATCCCGCCCAAGAAGCCGGAGCAGGTACGCCTGTCCATGACCCCGGCCCAGCTCCGGTGGTCCATGGCCTTCGTGGTCCTGATCCTGCCCGGTCTGGCGGTGCTCCTCGGCCTCTGGGTCTGGTCGCGCAGGAGGAGGGCGCTGTGAAGCCGAAGACCGTTCTGGTGCTCGCGATCCTGGTGGTGGCGCTCGGCGCCTTCGTCTGGTTCTTCGGCCGCGACCTGCCGTCGAGCGAGGAACTGACCGCTCGCTCCCACAAGGTCTTGCCGCTCGAGAGCGACGACGTGACCGCCGTCACCCTCCAGTGGGGCGACCAGACGGTCCGCCTCGAGCGCGCGGGCGCGAAGGGGGAGGCCGAGAGTGCCGGCGCGGCGAACCCCGCCGGCGGGACGGTGGCCGAGAAGGAGCCGGCGGCGAAGCCGGAGTGGCGCCTCACCGCGCCGATCGAGGACCGCGCCGACCAGAGCGCCGTCGACCGCCTGCTCTCCGCGCTCACCGGCCTCCAGAAGGAGCGGACGATCGCGGACGCCAAGCCGGCCGACGTGGGCCTCGAGTCACCGCGCGGCAAGGTGACGCTCACCACGAGCAAGGGGGAGCAGACCCTGGTGATCGGCGCCGACGTGCCGGCCTCGAACAACCTCCTGGTCTCGCTGACCGGCAAGCCGGACGTCTACGTGACGTCCCGCTCGTTCGTCGACCAGCTCCAGAAGAAGCCGGAGGACTGGCGGTCGAAGGAGATCTTCACCGCCGGGCGGGACCAGATCGCGCGGGTGACCCTGACCTCGGCCGACCGGCCGGCCGAGCCGGTGGTCCTGGCCAAGCGGGACGGCCGCTTCTATCTCGCAAAGCCGCTCTCCGACCTGGCCGACGCCGACAAGGTGGAGCGGCTGCTCTCGGACTTCGCGAACCTGCGGGCGACGAAGTTCCTGGGAGACGGCGCCACGGGTGGCTCCACCCCCTCGCCCGCGGACCTCGGTCTCGATCCGCCCAAGGCCCACATCGAAGCTCAGCTCGCGGCGACATCGAAGGCCGCGACAGAGGCCGGCTCCGCGAGCGGGCCCAAGGGCGCGGCCCCCAAGAGCCCGCCGTCGGCCGGCGGCGAGACTCTGGAGCTCGACCTGGGCTCTCCGGTCCAGGGCTCGAGCGGCACGATCTATGCTCGCACCGGCGGCAAGCTCTTCGAGGCGTCGACCGACCTCGCCAAGACGGCG
>CAZIIB010001025.1:0-1559 GCA_964539125.1 uncultured Thermoanaerobaculia bacterium
AGCCGCGGGAATCCGATGTGGCCTGCCGGCCGCCCGTGAGGCCACGGTTGGCCAGAAGATGGATTCGGGTTTGTAGCTCGGCCCGGTTCGCGGGCGACGAGCGGGCCGCGATACAGCGGAGCACCGTCGGCAGCGCCCCCGGGTCGAAGCCGGCCCCCTTCAGCAGGTCGACCGCGAGGGCGTCCGCCTGGGCCTCAGCGGCAGGGTCAAACTCTTGGGTGAGCGAGCCGACGGAGAAAGTCTCGCTGTCCGGGGCATCTCCGCGACAGAAGTGACCTGCCAGGTCGTGACCCATCTCATGCGCCAGGACGGCTGCAAGCTCGGATTCGTTTTGCACCAGGGCGAAAAGGCCGTCGGTTACGACGAAATGACCCGCCCCCAGCGCAAAGGCGTTCGGGGCGAGGTTCCGTACCACATAGAAGTGCCAGGCGGAGGTCCGTTCCACCCCCGCCCGCCGGGCCAGGCGGTCACCGAGGCCTTGCACGTAGACCGACACCGGGTCGCCCGCGCCCCGTAGCGGCCAGTCCGTCCGGATGCGCTGCATGACCGCCTGCGCGTGCCGGCTCACGTCCGCACAAGTGTCGGCGTCTCTCCCTCCGAAGAGAAAGGAGAACGCCGACAGGGCGATCATCAGCGCTGTCACACCGCACTAGCCACGCACGATGAAGGTCGAATCATCCTCGTCGTAACTCGATCCGGAGGAGACCTTGTGCTCGACCACGTAGGTGCCGGGTGCCGCATTGCCGGGGATCGGTACGGATGCGGTGGCAGCCCAACCCCCGGCGGTTCGCCGGTTGGTCTGAGGAGGTAGATTCGCCAACACCCTGCCGTCCTTTTTCAGCACCCAGCTCTCCTTGACCGACGCACTCCGTTCCCCGGGCGGGAGCAGGACCGAGTAATCCGTCGTAATGCGGACGTCCTGGCCGGGCCGCACGTGCTTGGGCGAGCTTGTCCCCCTGCGGATCTTGACCTGCGGGGTATCCACCGCCTGCGTGAGGCCGTAGACGCGCCGCTCCGCCGCGGCGGAGCGCACCTGGTGGGCCTGGTACTGGTTAATTTTCACCACGCCCCACCCCACCAGGCCGCCCGCTGCTGCACCGGCCAGGCAGTGCTCGGCGCGGCCGCCGATCAGCAGTCCTACGCCGCAACCCAGTGCCGCGCCCACCCCCGCGCCCACCATTTGCTCATTAACCTCCCCTCCGGTCGACTGACAGCCGGAGACGACGACCATGGCAGACATTGCAGCAGCCAAATACCCCACGGAGCTTCTTGGTTTCATCGGTCGTTCCCCTCATGCATTAGACGTTTGACATACACGCGCTGGCGGCCGGCCAAAGGCAGCGGTTCATACGCTTGCCTTCGTCCCCCCGTGCCGGCGGCAGGGAGAGAGGCGCGGACGCGCCGGCCGTAACTCCCGGTACACCCTTCCCCTCGACTTGGCTTGGCCACGACCCCTTGGCAAGGTGCTCGCGGCCAGCCCCGCCCCTAGGTGCCGGGCGTGGGCGCCACCTTCGGCTGATCGTAATAGGGATTCCCGCCCGGAAGCGCCGGAATCTTCT
>CAZIIB010001026.1:0-1558 GCA_964539125.1 uncultured Thermoanaerobaculia bacterium
GACGGTGATGGTGCCGATGTTGATGTTGGCGCGGTGGGCGACGATGGCGATGGAGCCGCGGGAGAGTTCGCCGTTGGTTTGGAGGAGCCAGGTGGGGGGTTCGGGGGTTCCGGTGGCCCAGACTTTGAAGGCGTAGTGGCTGGTGGTGGGGGTGTTGTCGGTGATTTGGGCTTTGAAGGTGTAGGTGGTGCCGGGGGTGAGGGTGGTGCCGGTGGTGTCGGCGATGAGGGTGGATTCGGGGTGGGTGGCGGTGTTGGCGGCGATGGCGAGTTTGGGGGTTTGGCCGCGGTTGTTGGTGTAGGTGAATGCGACGGGGAAGGGGTGGCCGCGGCGGGGTTGGTCGGGTGTGGGGGTGCCGTTGTTGTTGGTGGTGGCGCCTTGCCAGCCGCCGATGATGGCGACGGCGGCGCCGTCGGGGTCCATGGTGTTGATGGTGAGTTGGGCGGTGATTTGGTATTGGGCCCAGGTGTTGGCTTGGCCGAGGGTGATGAGTCGGTCGTAGCCGGTGTCGGTGTTGTGGATGGTGCCGTTGGGTTGGAGTTGCCAGTGGCCGTCGGCGACTTGGGCGATGGTGGTGAGGGGGCCTTGGGTCCAGTCGGCGGTGTAGGGCAGCGGCCAGGGTCCGTTGTTGGTTTTGGTGACGGTGACGGTGGTGGTGGATTGGTGGCCGAGTTGGTCGGTGGCGGTGATGTGGACGGTGTTGGTGCCGGTGTTGAGGGCGGCGTAGTCGATTTCGGCGTTGAAGTCGCCGGGGTTGACGAGCCGGTAGGGGTTTTCGCCCATCCATAAGACGTTGGGGGGCCCGTTGTTGAGGGTGTAGGTGAGGGTGGACATGCCGGCGGGGTCGGCGACGTCGCCGACGATGTTGACCCATTGTTGGGGTTGGCCGTGGGTACCGAAGGTTTGTTGGGGCCCGTACCAGATGGTGATGACGGGGTTGGTGGGTGCGGCGGGCCAGGGGGCGCCGTCTTCGGTGGCGGGTGGGGTGAAGGTATTCACGACGTAATCGATGTTGGCGGTGAACGCGGGGGAGGCGCCGGCGCCGAAGTTGCCGGCGAATACGCCGAGGTGGGTGACGGTCAACGTTGCGCTGAAGGTCGCTCCGGCGCTCCAGTGTTGGCCGTCGTAGGAGTAGCTGAGGGCCCAGGTGGTGCCGCTACGGGCGATCCGCAAGATGATCGACGGCTGGTTGTAGATCTCGAAGTTCGCGATCGTGGTCACCGTCGCGCCGGACACTGTCGAGATCGACAGGGCGGTTTGGTAGTAGTTCTGTTGGATCTCGGCGTGCACGAGATGGGTGGCGTCTTGTTCGACGATCACGCCTTGTTGTTGGAACTGGGCGCTGACCGATGAATCGAACTTCGCGTCGACACTGAAATCACCGTCGGTGACAGGTTGCATCACCCGGGGGGCGGTGTCGCCACCCAGATCCGGATCATGCGACGACCCGCCCGGCACCCCGATCACCACATGGTGACCATCCATCGCCACCGACCCACCCGCCGGATGCACAAACGACCACACCGGGTCGAGCGTCGCGGACGAAAAGTCATCGTTC
>CAZIIB010001027.1:0-1556 GCA_964539125.1 uncultured Thermoanaerobaculia bacterium
CCAGGACGAAGGCGGCGAAGAGGAGCTTGAGCTGGGCGACGATCCAGATCGCCACCCGGCTTCCGATGATCGGGAAGTGCCGGTACTCGGCCTCCTTGTAGGGCTTGGTCTTGGCCGCCTCGGCCGCCTTCGCCGCCTGGGTCTCGAGGGCCTGGGCGCGCGGGGTGGGCGGGGCGTTCTGGACCTCGATCGGCGACTGGTAGGCGAGGTCGCCGTTGAGCATCTCGGCGCCCTTGACCACCACCAGGAGGCCCGCGACCACGAGGATCGCCAGGAGGAAGATCTTCTTGCCGCTCACGGGGCCTCTCCTCCTCCCGCTCCAGCCGGGGCCGGCGCGGGGCTGGCGGCCTCGCTCCCCTCCGCCGCCCGGGCCTTGGCCGCCGCGGCCTGGAGCTCGCGGACGTGGGCGATGATCGCCCAGCGGTCGGCGACCGGCACCTGGTAGGCGTAGGAGGGCATCAGGCCGAAGCCGTGGGTGATGACGTCGAAGATGTAGCCGTCGGGGGCCTGGACGAGGCGCGCCTGGGTCAGGTCGGCGGTGGCGACGCCGGCCCGCTCGCGGAGCATGCTCTGGCCGGAGCCGTTCTCGGCGTGGCAGGGCTGGCAGTAGATGGCGTAGCGCTGGGCGCCGCGGGTGCGCAGGGCCTGGTCGACGGGCAGGGGGCTTCCGGCGACGGGCTCGCCGGCGGCGTCTTTGCCGGTGTGGAGGGCGGCGTTGGCGAAGAGCTCGCCGCGGGCGACGGTGCCGGGGACGGGGGAGCGCTCGGTCTTGCCGTCGGCGAAGAAGGGGCTTTCGGACTGGGCCTTGGCTTTGGGTTGGTCGTCCATGTTCGGATTCAGGTGGATGGGGGGCCGGGACGAGGTGGAGCCGCGGGTGCAGGAGGCGAGTCCGAGCGGGAGAAGGGTCATTGCCAGGAGGACCGGGGTTGCGGTGGCGACGGCGCGGCGAATGGTCTCTCTTCGGCGGCAAACTGCGCCGGCGAAGAGAGACGCATCCTCCACGCCTGCGTGCGACCGGCGATTGGGGCGTTGGGCACGGGGCTGGGGCGGGGTTGCCTCGGTGCTGCGCACCTCGTTCCGGCCTGGGGGAGGTGTGGGGGGAAAGGGGTTCGTTACCCTCCCTCGCTTGGTGCTGCGCGCCTCGCTCATGCTTCTTTCCCCCACTTCGGGTTCGGGTTGCGGAGCTTGGCCTGGTAGGTGGTTCTGGGGCGGTTGTTGAGCTCGGCGAGGAGGGTGTAGTTCCTCGGGTCCTGGCGCTCCTTCGACACCCGGCTCGCGGGGTCGTTCTTGTCGCCGAAGACGATGGCGTCGGCGGGACAGGTCTGCTGGCAGGCGGTCTTGATCTCGCCGTCTCTGAGGGGCCGGTTGGCTCGCTTGGCCCGGATCTTTCCCTCTTCGATGCGCTGCACGCAGTAGGTGCACTTCTCAATGACGCCCCGGGAGCGCACCGTCACCTCCGGGTTCATGGCGAGCTGGACGAGGTCCGGGAGGTCCTTGGTGTAGTTGAAGAAGTTGAAGCGGCGGACCTTGTAGGGGCAGTTGTTGGAGCAGTACCG
>CAZIIB010001028.1:0-1550 GCA_964539125.1 uncultured Thermoanaerobaculia bacterium
TGCTCCGTTCGGGCCGGGCGGGTTGTCCTGCCCGCACCATCGACTGAAAGCGAAAAACCCCCAAAAAACCGCGACCAGGGGGCTCCGCCCCCTGGACCCCCGATAAAGGAAAAACACGAAACACTAAAGAGAATCCTGGGCGAGACGGAAGCCGATGTTGCCGTTGCGTGCGCACGGCGTGATCCTGTTGCGGTTGGCCGCGCGCACCCTGCGCGGTTTGTTGTTCCAGGAGCCGCCCCGCAGCGACCGGGAGCCGGTATCATTCTTGCTTGCACACTCGCTCTCCGCTCCGCCGTAGTCCTCGCCATACACCGAGCAGGTCCACTCCCAGACGTTGCCCGCCACGTCGTACAGGCCCCAGGGGTTGGCCTGCAGGCTGCCTACCGGCAGGGTCTTTTTGCGGTACACGCCGGTCTTGGCGCCACAGCCGTCGTAATCGTAATTGCCGTCGTAGTTTGCCTGATCGGTGTCGATGCACGCCCCGCTCCAGAAGGGCGTTTGGGTGCCGGCACGGGCCGCATACTCCCATTCAGCCTCGGTCGGCAACCGGTAATGCTTGGCCGTGCGCGCGTTGAGCTTGGCGATGTAGTCCTGCACGTCGTTCCAGCTCACCCGCTCCACCGGACAGTCGGTACAGCCGGAGAATTTCGACGGGTTGCCCCCCATCACCGCCTCCCACTGGGCTTGGGTGACCTCGTATTTGCCGATGGCGAAGTCCTCCACACAGACCCGGTGCTGATTTTCATCGCTGTCGTGCCCCTCTTCGGACTCGGGACTGCCCATCTGGAAGCAGCCACCGTCGATTTGCACCAGCTCGGGCTCGAACGTCTGCCTTGTGGGCGGCTCGGTCTTCAGTGTGAAGTGTGCCTGCGCCCAGGCGTTGTCTTTGATCGCCACGCGCCGGCGCTGCTCCTGGTAGCCGGTGGCACTGACGAGGACTTCTACCTCGCCCACCGGCAAACCCTGATCGAGGTTCAGCGGTTGTCCGGCACTGGCACGACCCACCGTGCGCCCGTCGACCTGAACATTGGCCTCGGTGGTATTGACACTCACCTGCAGGTAGCCCTGTCGCACAACCGGCGGCGGGGCGGGCGGACGCAGGGCCGGGGCCGACCTGGCTTCGGCAGGGACAGAGGCGGGGCTCGCTCCAGATGGCGGTCGGGGTTTATTTTGGTACCAAAAGGCGACGCCAAGCAGCGCCAGTACCGGGACGAGCACTGCTGGTACGAGCCACCAACGGCGCCCGCGACTGGTTAGAGAGGGATCATGAGACGCTGCGGCCGGATGTGGTGGAGAAACGGGTGTGGGCGGTGCTGCTGAGAGGGACGACGTGGAAGGTGCTGGTTGGCTTCCCCACAGCCGCGCTTGGAACTCTTGCACGCTCTGCGGCCGGGCTTCGGGGGCGACGGCCAGCGCCGCGCTCAGCGCATCGCTGAGCCCTTGGGTGACACCGAAGGCGCTCGCAGGCTTCAGCTCGTCCGTGGGGATCCGGTCCGTGGCTTCCGGCGGGGTCTGGCCGGTGACGGCGCGGTAGAGCACCGCCGCGGCGG
>CAZIIB010001029.1:0-1548 GCA_964539125.1 uncultured Thermoanaerobaculia bacterium
CGAAGAGATGCGCCAGGACCCCAGTCTGGCACCCGTCCGAGACGCCGCGGCTCTCGCCGGGCTCCCGGTGGAGGAAAGAGACTCCTTCGAGCGTCTGTGGGCCGACGTGGCGACGCTCCTCCGGAAGGCCGAGAATCCGGCGCCCTCGACGGCCGCCGCCGCGCCCGACCAGGGTCTCACGTTCCTCGAGCAGACGGTCGAGCGCCAGAAGGCCGAGCTCGGCGTCGACGATCCCGACACGCTCGCGAGCATGCTGCGCCTGGCCGGGGCGTACCGGAGGAACGGCCATCCCGAGAAGGCCGTACCGCTCTACGAACAGACTCTGAAGCTCGCGAAGGCGAAACTCGGACCCCAGCATCCCCTGACGCTCTCCGCCATGAACCTCCTCGCCGTGAGCTACTGGGCCACGGGGCAGGTCGGCAAGTCCATCCCCCTCCTCGAGGCGGCGCTGAAGCTCGACGTGGCGAAGTTCGGGTGGGAAGGCCGGGACACCCTCCAGGTCGCGACGAACCTGGGCGTGAGCTACCGGGATGCGGGCCGGCTCGCCGATGCGATCCCCCTCCTCGAGAAGACCCTCCATCTCGACGAGAAGGTGCTCGGCCGTGAGCATCCCGGCACGAGGATCTGCCTGGACGATCTTGCACGCGCCTACTCGGCCGCCCACCAGCCCGAGCGCGCCGTCCCGCTCCTGGAGGAGCTCGTCGAGCTCACGAAACGGAATCTCGGCCCCGAGAACGCACAGACACAGGACGCGATGCAGGAGCTCGCGTTCGCGTACGGACGGGCGGGCAAGCCGGCGCTGGCCCTTCCCCTCCTCGAGGACCTGGTGGCCGCATCCCGAAAGGCGCTCCCCGCGGACAGCCTGCAGCTCGCCGGGCGGCTGGCCATCCTCGGCGAGTGGCAGCTCGGGGCCGGGGCGGCGACCGAGGCGGAGTCCTCGTTTCGCGAGAGCCTGGCGATCGTCGAGAGGATCCACGCCGAGGCCTGGATCCTCTCCGGCACGAAGGCCTTGCTCGGTGCGGCGCTGCTCAGCGAGAAGAAGTACGCCGACGCCGAACCCTTGCTGCTGGCGGGCTACCAGGGGATGAAGAGAGAGGAGCAGCGGATCCCGGCCCCGTACAAGATCCACCTGAGCGAGGCGGTCGATCGGCTGATCGAGCTGTACACCGCCACGGACCGGCCCCGCCAGGTCGCGAGCTGGCGAGCCGAGCGGAAGAGGTACTCGCCGCGGTCGGCGCCGGCGTCCACCAAGTAGGGCGAGCTGCACTCGGGGTGGGCCCAGGCGAACTCCTGGCCCTCTACCCGACCCGCCCCCCGGTCGCGACCGAGCGGGTCCGGCGGCGCGCGGACGGCCGCCGCCTCCTCCTCGAGGACCCCGCCGATCACCGGACCGGCGCCGGGATGCTCTGCTCGTCTCCGCACGAGCTCATCCACCGGCCGGGACCGACGGTGACCCCGACCGAGACCCCGGCGGCCGCCCCCGCCGTCGAGGCGGCGGCGGCACCTTCCGGCGGTGCGACGGAGCCCCCACAGGACCCAGCCGGCCCG
>CAZIIB010001030.1:0-1547 GCA_964539125.1 uncultured Thermoanaerobaculia bacterium
TTCCACAACACCAGACCAGAGATCACCAGCAGGACGCTATCGATCATCACGAACAGATAGACCACGCGCTGCACCGCGTTGTAGCGGTGCGGGTCCGCATGCGATAGTCGGCCGCGTATGGCATCGAACAGATCGGCAAGGACGGCGCGCGGGGACAGGGGAAAAAACTTGCGCAACAGTCGCCCGCTACCGAGGTTGAGCAGCAGATAGACCATGCCGTTGACCGCGAGAAGCCACATGGCCGCGAAATGCCACTGCAGCGCACCGGCGAGCCAGCCACCCAGGGTGATACTGTCGGCAAAACGAAAGTCGAACAGGGGCGATGCGTTGTAGATGCGCCAGCCGCTCATCACCAGGATCACCACCGCCAGCGCGTTCAGCCAGTGCGTCACGCGTAGCCAGAGCGGATGGATGGGTCGGCTACCGTCACTCACAAAGACTTCCATGACCGAACCTCATGCGCCTGTGCATAAACCGGCGTGTAGGGCTTGCAGCACAGCGCCGGTATGCTCATCCTGCACAAACGCGATTATTTCCAGCCGATCCTTATGCCAGGCTGATGGCAGCCTGATCTCGCGCTGTGCGTGCGCGGTATTGCCGTGCAGCCGGATTGGACCGATCCACTCGCGTACCAAATGATCGTGTTTTAGCGTCGCATTCCTGTTCTCACCGGCCGTGACCTTCGACAACAGACCGTTCTCTGCGATGGCAAGGTACACTGCGGTCGGGTCGTCACCGGTTTCTTGTGTTGTCGCCAGGACGTCGATCGTCAACATACCGTCTACGGAGAGGGACGACCGCAATCGGATGGTGGCTGCGGCCGGCATGGTGTTGAGGTGACGCACCGCCTCGCGCAAGGAGCCTTGCCATGCCTGCAACTCCTTCCCTCCGACGAAGAACTGGGGTGTATACACCGTCCGATGCCGGTTGAGCTGAACCAGCCAGGTTTGGCGCTGCATGAAGCGGACTTGTGCGTAGGGGTCGACCCAGCCCAGGTTGTCCCAGTAGCCGACGTGTAAGGCTAGCGGCACTACCTGTGCCGTTAGATCCAGCGTCTGAGACAAACGATTCAGCTGCCTGTCGGCCGGTGGACAACTGGAGCAACCCTCGGATGTGTATAGCTCGATCAGGGCGACTGTGTTGGGCGCGCTGCGTGTCTCGCAGGCCGCGGTGGTAATTGCAGGCAGGGACGACATCAGCGCGGTGATGGCGATGAAAGTGGAAGCAAGCCGATTCATATACAGGGCTCCTTGGTCGCTGGACCGTCCGGGCATCGGTGCCGGAAAGGTCGGTTAGCGCACGGCGAGTCCGTTGGCCGAGGCCGGGACGTCGCCATCCGCGTTGAAGCTGACCTGCGCCGGGCCGGTGTTCGCGGCACACAGCGATTGCGTCGAACCCGGGATCGGGGTGAGTGTGCCATTCGCCCCGACGGTAAAGCCGGTAATCTCGTCAGTTCCACCCCCTGCGCCTCCCGCGTTTAGCACATACAACAGGTATGTACGGCCGATCGCTGCAGGTAAAATGCTACCGGTCAAAGATCACGCGGA
>CAZIIB010001031.1:0-1547 GCA_964539125.1 uncultured Thermoanaerobaculia bacterium
GGCCGGCCGGTCGCCGCCGAGCTGGAGCGCCAGGGGCCGCTCCACCGGGTCGAAGGCCAGGTGGAGCTCCCGGTCGCCGTGCAGCACGGCGCCGGTCGCGACCATCTCGGTGTAGAGCAGGGTCCGGCGGGTGATCCGGCGGAGGAAAACGCGGAAGTGACGGTCCGTCCGGTCCATCATGGGCGCCACCGAGAGCGGCGGCGTCGGCCCCCGAGACGACCGGGAGGAGACGGTGGAAGGATGGGTGGCGGCGGATTCCATGGCGGTGGGCGGACGCACTCCGGGGACGCGTCGAGCTGGGGACGATTCGCCCGTTGACAACAGCTCTGGTGCGGTGATTCTTCCGCTGCGCCATGCGCCTGGATACGGTAGGGTAAGCGACCGTCATGGCCCGCCCCACCGCCCTCGCCCTCTCCGTCCTCGCGACCGCCGCCCTCCTCTCCGGATGCGCCACGGCCGGCCCGCACGCCGTCCGCCAGGCCCACTACCTCTACAACCAGGCCCTGGTCCAGACCCAGGACGAGCAGCTCCTGCTCAACCTCGTCCGCCTCAAGTATCGCGACACCCCGTACTTCCTGGAGGTGACGAGCCTCTCGGCCCAGTACGAGCTCGGCGGCTCGGCGAGCCTCGGGGTCACGGTGTCCAACGGTGATAGCGACGCGGCCGCGGCGGGGGCCGGCGTGGTGCTCTCCGAGCGGCCGACGGTGACCTACGCGCCGCTCCAGGGCGAGGAGTTCGTCACCCAGCTCCTCTCCCCCATCTCGCTCGAGACCGTGATGCTCTTGCCCCAGAACGGCTGGAGCATCGAGCGCGTGATGCGCACCACCGTCCAGCGCTTGAATGGCGTGCCCAACGCCCCGAGCGCGTCGGGCCCGACTCCGACCTACGAGCCGCACTTCCGGCGCTTCCAGGAGCTCGCCCGGCGCTTCCGCCACCTCCAGGTGGCGGGCGAGGTGTCGGTGCTCTACGACACTCAGGCGGGCGGCGAGGGCGGCGATCGGCACCCGAGCTACACCCTCCGCTTCGAGCCCGGGGCAAACCCCGAGGACGTGCGCGAGATCCGCCGGCTCCTGCAGCTTCCCGGCGACGGCTCTCCCGGCGAGCACCGCCTGACCGTCCACCCCCACGAGCGCGCGGGCAAGGGCCAGCTGGCGGTGGTCACCCGCTCCCTGCTGGGGGTCCTCTACTACCTCTCCCAAGGAGTCGAGGTGCCGGCGGCGGACCTCGACGCCGGCCGGGTGACGCGGACCCTGACTCCCTCGGGAGAGAGCTTCGACTGGAACCTGGTGACCCACGACCTCTTCCGGGTACGGGTCGCGGACCAGGCGCCCGCCGGTGCGTGGATCCGGGTGCGCTACCGGGGCCACTGGTTCTACATCTCGGACGACGACCTCGAGTCCAAGACCACCTTCGGCCTGCTCACCCAGCTCTTCAGCCTCCAGGCCGGCGGCTCCCACGGGATCGCGCCGACGCTGACCTTGGGGCTCGGAAACTAGACATCTACAAAGGCTCACTTCGTGACAGGTGAGTCGAGTTTTCCCGAGCGG
>CAZIIB010001032.1:0-1545 GCA_964539125.1 uncultured Thermoanaerobaculia bacterium
TGGGTTCTGGGCGCTGTTGATGTAGTGGAAAAACTCATCCCGCGCCTGGTTGAGGTGGCGGGGGAGCTCATTATCGCTGATTGCAAAGGCGATGGCATCCAGCTGATCGAAGGTGATGCCTGGCTTGAGGTATGCTGGCATCGGGCAGGGATTTGAGCTTGTCATACGGGGTCATCATCTGCTCGTAGCGGTAGCGTTTGCGCACCCGGCCCCTGGCGTCGATCTCCTCTGTGGGGAAGAAGCAGGGTCGGTGGAGGTTGAGGTAGGGTGAGAGGACGTTCTGAGCGAGGTGGTTGACCTGCTGAGCGAAGCGCCCGGGGATGTGGGCGTAGCCCAAATGCTTTCGTAGCACCGAACCATCTTTAGACTCGGCCAAGGCGTTGTCATTGGACCGGCGGGCCCGTGTCTTGGTGAACCCCTGGACATGGGGTTTCTCGAGCAGGGCAGCGACGCGCCGGTTGATGTACTCCGAACCGTTGTCGGCGTGGAAGCCGAGGATAGTGAAAGGAAAGGCCTGGATGAGGGCCTCCAGCAAAGGCACCAGGAAGCGCTCGGAGATCTTCTCGACGCTGCCGACGAACTGAAACTGAGTGAGCTCATCGACGAGGTTGAGGTGGTAGAGGCCCTTGATACCATCGAGATCACCCTGGTGGACGGAGTCGGCGCGCAGGCAACCGGGACGGCCCTGCGGGTGGGGCTTACGCCGCTCGGCGATAGAGACCTTGACCGGGTGGGTCTTGTCGACATGGCCACGCACGCGCTGGTAGGTCCTGGAGCCCCTGAGGTGGTAGAGATGGCCATTGGAGATGGAAGCCAAGCGGGGCTGGTAGCGCTCATCACCGAAAAGCTCAAAGGCGCGCTCACAGAGCTTGCGGGTGGCCGGCCCCGAGAGGGTGCCATGGAGGCTGTCGATCTCGGCGAGCAGACGCACGTCAGCGGGGGTATAGCGCCGAGCAAAAGGCTTGGCGGGTGGAGCGCGGCGGTCGCGGATACGGCCGGTGTCGCGCAACTGGGTAATCAGGCGGGTCATCTGGGCTCGTGAGAGACCGGTGACCTTGCACAGATACCGGCGCACCGGCCCCTTGGCCGCCTTGCCCAGGCGCAGGTAGCCGAAGCGGCGCAGCTCGGTGCTGATCCACTGCTACGCTTCCGCCCGGGTGGGAGCCTCGAAACCGAGGGGTTGAGTACCCTCGAGAAAGGCCTGGATCTCTTCCAGGGTCTGGAGTCCTTGGGTCTTGAGTGTCACGATCATCATCCTCCGATGATGCCCGGAACTACCCCTTGAGGCTCACTTCACGTTGGAATCACGCTCCCCCTTCAGGCTCATGTGTCATTGGACAAGGCTCCATGGTGCCGTGTGGCGCTTGCTGTGGAATACTGGCCTGCACTTTCGGCGACGACTACGCCGCTCGCTGAAGCGTGGTCGATGGGAGTCTGCTGGATTTTATGGAGCGGGCATACCGCGCCCGCGGCGAATGTCCCCCACAGTCCTCCGTGTTGACGTGGCTGCTCAGCCCGCCGCCCCGGCGCGTCGCAACTGCTCAG
>CAZIIB010001033.1:0-1541 GCA_964539125.1 uncultured Thermoanaerobaculia bacterium
TCGATCGGGTGCCTACCGGCCACTGGAAAGCCCGCATGAGCAACGGCGGCTACCAGGGCCGCCGCGGACTGCCGTTGCCGCTCTTGGGCCAGGTCGTCAAGGACAGTCTAGCCGCCTACGGATTGACTGTTCAAGCCGTGGACGTCGTGCGCACACCGAAAAACATTGCCCCGACCGCGCCGATCCGCACGGCGCTGAGAAAGCGTCTAATCGAATTCGATGAGCGGGGCAACGGTCTGATCCTCTGCCATTTCGATCAGGGCGCCCTCGTTCCCACCCTCAACATACCCCACATATCGCCGGTTGGCGCCTACGATGCGACTGCCGATCGGGTGACCATGCTCGATGTGGACCCCGAACAGGAAAATCCCTACGAGGTGGATTTCGACACCTTCTATGCAGGATTGTCTTCCGATTACCAGCATGTCTTCGAAGCCTTCGGCTACGGCAGCGGCGGTTACGTGTATATACAGATCCGCTGAACACGCGAACCGAACCCAACCAACCGGATATAGCGCGTCGGTAAAGGCATATCGTTTGATGCGATTTCCGATCCCGATCCCGATCCCGATTTCGATTTCGATCCGGGAACGATGCAATGAACCGCATGGCTGGTCTGCATGAGACAGGTTGGTCAAATGTTACCTGCGATTGCCCGGCGCGGCCAACGGCCGGCGGTTGCCTCTTTCGGCAATCATGGTTAAAATTTAAATTGAATCGGTAAACCGGGATAGCGCAACCGTTGGATGCATTCAAAGCAGGTTCTTTATATGGGCGCAAGACCGTTTATAGCAAAGCTTTCCACGGCCCTGAGGGTCGCGCTGGTGGCGCAGTTCCTCCCCCACTTGAGGCCCGGCAGCGATGCGTACGGGCAAACGCCCCTGCACTATCGTCCGTTGAATGGTGACAGTCTGCGGGATATCGTGCGACGCAAGCGCCACCACGATGGGGGTGTTTTCGTGAATCCCATGGGAATTGCACGCAAACGGCGTTTCTGGCAGGTGCTTGGCTGGAAGCTGCTGCACAAAAACGCCTATGAAGATTTTCTTGATGAACAGCCGACGGTTCCCGTCGCCATCGACTGGGAGCCGATCATGGATCACCAGGGCGTCTCGGTCACCTACATCAAACATGCGACCCTGTTGATCAAGGATGGGAACCGGATGCTGCTGATCGATCCGGTGTTCAACGAGATCTTGCGGTTCATCAAGGATTATACCCCCCTGGCCTTCGACCTGGACGCCATGCCCCAGCCGGATTATGTGCTCATTACCCACGGCCACTACGACCATCTGGATATGCGCTCCCTGGCAAGGCTCGATGCGGGCATCCACGTAATCAGCCCCTTGGGATATGATCGAGAATTCGGCATCTTGGGCATGACCCGACGAACCCGTCTGGATTGGTTCGAAACATATCGCGACGGCGATCTCGAAATCACTTTCCTGCCCGCCAATCACTGGACCATGCGCAACCCCTTTATCGGTCCCAACCGCTCCCTATGGGGCGGTTATCTGATCCGGACCGGCGGCGGCCCGGTG
>CAZIIB010001034.1:0-1539 GCA_964539125.1 uncultured Thermoanaerobaculia bacterium
ACGTGAGGATCGAAGGTGATCCTGTCGAAACCGAGCACCGCCCGTCTCCCTGGGGTCTTCACGCTACCTCAGCCGGTTCGGGGTCCGTCAGCCCATCTGCGCCCATCCACGATCTCGATTCGGACCCGCTTGCCGAGGACGCTGGCGGCCTTCTCGATCGTCAGAAGGGTTACGGAGGGAACCTTCGGATCGAGCAGACGATTCAGTGTCGAGCGGCTGGTCCCCATTCGTCGCGCCATCTCGACCTTCGATAGTCCCCGCTCTTCCATGGCTTCCGCGATCTGGTAGGCGAGCACGCGCCTCGCGGCGAGCGCCTCCACCTCATCGAGCAGGCCCTCAGCGCGCAGGAAGTCGTCGAAGTCGCTGCCTGCATGACCCTCGTCCATCGTCGGCGCCGCCCGTCGCCCGGCGGCCAGTGGGCAGGCGTCGCAGTCGTTCGTCTTCCCCAGGAAGCTCAGCTCAACAGCCCGCGAGCCTGCAAGAACTGGTAGTACTCGCTCATCGAGACGATTCGTAGGCCCTCGTAGGGGGAGAGCTCCAGGAGGTGGGGATCGTTGGTGACAAGGAGATCCACGCTCGCGGAGAGGGCCGCTCGGAGAATCGGGCTGTCTTTGGGGTCGGAAGGCACTTCGTGCCGAGAGGGCGAGGGATCGATCAGCGTCGCGCGACGCTCGATTCGCCGCCGGGACAGGTGAGCCAGCCGGCGATCGCCCTTCAATCCTCGTCGCACCAAGACCCGCTCGGTCTCCTCCAGGACATAGAGGGAAGTGTAGATGCGCCAGGACGCGGTCGAAGTCGCCGCGATCATCCGCGTGGCTGCGGCGCCGAGGAGGGCCTCCGCCACGTAGACGTTGGTGTCGAAGAAGACCTTCACTCACCGTACCGCTCGGCAAGAACGGCCTGGTCGATGGCCTCCTGGTCGATGCCCGCCCTCTGAGCCCTCTTCCTCGCTTTGGCGGCCTCCCGCTGCCATTCCTCCTCCTCGCGCTCGGCGAGAAGAGCGTCGAGGAGAGCGCGGTCCTTCGCCGGGAGCTGGCTGATCCGCTCGAGGATTTCATGGACGGTGGCTTGGCTCATTCGATCTCCCGTGACTGCGGTGTCAGGAGCACCATGCTGAGTATGCTACCAGAGAGGGGGGAATGCCCTGGCGGAGACCCCGCGTCCGCCTGGACCATGGATATGGCGACACTTCCGCTGCTGTAGAACGCCGCGATTCATTGCGCTGCGTGCTCAGGAATCTCTTCGAGCTCGGCGCCAAGCCGTTCCCGAGCCTGCCAGAGGTCGTGGGCCTGCTGCATGCGGAGCCACAGATCCGGCCCGTTGCCGCAGAACTTCCCCATGCGAAGCGCCACCTCGGGGGTCAGCGTCGAGCGGCAGGAGAGGAGCCGATCGAGCCTTTGGCGGGGTACCCGCAGCCTCCTGGCCACCTCAGCCTCCGAGAGGTCTAGCGCGGGCAGGACAACCTCACGAAGGATCTCGCCGAGGTGAGTGGACAGGCGCCAGCTGGTCGGGACCGGAACGGAGTGCTCAGCCACCGGC
>CAZIIB010001035.1:0-1538 GCA_964539125.1 uncultured Thermoanaerobaculia bacterium
AGATGCGCCCCTTGGAAAGTGCAATCTTTATCGGGGAATCGAAATTCACGATGCTATTCCAGGTGCTAGCCTCTACGTCCTAGGTTCTAGGTCCTCGGTCCTCGGTCCTAGGACCTCGGTCCTAGGACCTATTTCCGAGTTCCTGTCTTCACCCAGGTACCCGCCGGATCTGCGCACCGAGGGCGCCCAGTTTCTCCTCGATGTTCTGATATCCGCGATCGATGTGGTAGATGCGGTCCACCACCGTCTCCCCGTGCGCCACCAGCCCGGCCAGCACCAGACTCGCGGAAGCTCGCAGATCCGTCGCCATCACCGGCGCCGCGTTGAGGTGGTCGACGCCCGAACAGATCGCCGTATTTCCCTCGAGTCGAATCTTGGCTCCCATACGCTGCATCTCATGGACGTGCATGAAGCGGTTTTCGAATACTGCCTCAGTAATGGTCCCGACGCCTTCGGCGATACAGTTGAGGGCGGTAAACTGCGCCTGCATGTCGGTGGGAAAGGCGGGATACGGGGCGGTGTGCACGTTGACCGACTTCGGTCGCCGGCCCTGCATGTCGAGACTGAGCCAATCGGCTCCCAGTTCGATCTCGGCGCCGGCCTCGCGCAACTTGTGCAGAATCGCGTCGAGGTGGTCGGAACGGGTGTCACGTATGCGAATCTTGCCCCCGGTAATCGCCGCAGCGACCAGGAAGGTCCCGGCCTCGATGCGGTCCGGCAGCACCTGGTACCTGGTACCCGAAAGCCGCTCGACCCCCTGTATGCGGACGGTGTCGGTTCCCGCCCCCTCGATTTTGGCACCCATGGAATTCAGGCAGTTGGCCAGATCCACCACCTCGGGCTCGCGGGCCGCATTCTCGATCACGGTCTCGCCCTGCGCCAGGGTTGCCGCCATCATCAAATTCTCGGTGCCGGTCACGGTGACCAGGTCCATCACCAGGCGCGCCCCGTGCAGCTGCTTGGCGCGCGCTCGAATGTACCCAGCTTCGACACCGATCTCGGCCCCCATGGCACGCAGACCATCGATGTGCAGGTTGACCGGCCGGGAACCGATGGCACAGCCTCCCGGCAGCGATACATCGGCGCGACCGAACCGGGTGAGCAAGGGACCCAGTACCAGAATAGAGGCGCGCATGGTCCTGACCAGCTCATAAGGCGCGGAGAAGTCGCACACCGCGCTGGAATCTGCCTCGATGCGCATACGCTCATCGACGACCAGCTGCACCCCCATGCGCCCGAGCAGTTCCATGGTGGTGGTAATGTCGTGCAGATGAGGCACGTTACCGACGAGCATGGGCCCGTCCGCGAGCAGGGTAGCGGCGAGAATCGGCAAGGCGGCGTTTTTCGCGCCGGCGATGCGAACCTCGCCGCAGAGCGGTACACCACCGGTTATATAGAGCTTGTCCATGGCCCGGGCGTTGCGCAGTAGTCGCTGCTGCCAAACTGCAGATGATAGCGGAATGGGCGAGCGCGCGTGAATCGAGCTAGCCTGGAAATCTCACCAGCATCGCGGGAGCTGGCGGGATTCGCAGCCGTCC
>CAZIIB010001036.1:0-1537 GCA_964539125.1 uncultured Thermoanaerobaculia bacterium
TCTGACATACCCTGTGCAGATATTTTATAGGTTACCAAACTACATAGCAAAAGAACAAAAAGTATTTGAGAAAATCTTTTCATAGGACCTCCTAAATTTTATGTGGCATTTAATTGTGTATGAAAATAGAATTAATTTTTCAGGCTGGAAAAATATACTAAGACGTATTATCTGCTGCAAGTGGTTGACCAGATTTTTGTAAGATTACTAAAAACCTTCTTGTTTTTGAGCTTTTAGGGACAATTTTACCTGATTTTAAGAGTGGGGGGAGAAATAAAAATTATTCAAAGATTTTTAGTCTCTTTATTATATAAGCTTGATTCTTCTTTCTCAATGTTTGGATAATCCAGCTCTCTGAGCTTAGATAATTCAGTCTTAGCTTTTTCGTTTTTACCTGATAGTACATAAAATTTGAAGAGCTTAAACCTTACATCGGGAGTGATTTCATCGGCAAGGATTTTTACAATCTCATTAACATCCTGGTAGTAATCTCTCATGTCTATTTCTATGTTTCTACTGCTTAGGATGCCGTCCAAATATAGGCTTAACGATTTCTGATAACCGATAGCCGGTTTTGAATCATCACCATTGTTTAGTTTTAGTATATCTGTTTTCTCTTTAATTAATTTGGCTGAAACAATACATTTTATTCCAATAGTTGAACTATCTCTAGCCATTTCAAATAATGATTTTATATCTTTAGCAGAGAATTTATCGATAAGCTTGAAATCAATGTCAACTATTGTATTAAACGCATTGTCTATATTCTTTATTGCAGATTTGTAATCCCCGGCTTCTTTATTGAATAGTATTTTTGAAAGCACTTTCACTAGTTGTTCAATCATCCGCATTATGTAATCCTGACGTATCATATCAAGCTTTTGATTTAACCTTTTAATGAAGTTGCAAATAACCGGCGTCCAAAACAACAATGTTAAAAATGCAAGCTACCTTTTTGTTTTTAAATCTACTTTGTTAACTAACCATACTTTACAAAATATTCACTTTAATTATAAATAGTCTTGAGGTGTAAACTTAAACGAAACTATGTTAATGCCGGATTTGTCTCTATAATTATAAATAAAAGTGACTTTATGATTACGTAAAAGTTTCATATCAGGATTTGTTTTTATATCATTTAAGAGACTCGGTTTCACTTTGTAAATTAAATATTTTACATCGACTTCACTAATACTATAATTTATAAGTGTGTAGTAATAATAAATATTTGTTCTATATGCTCCGGTTTTATCAAGCCGCGTTTCAGAATCCACCATAAAAGGACATTTTTTATTGGTTTCATTTGTCATTTTCAAAAGTTGAGATTCTATGTTTATGTCTGAAGTATCAAATACGTTACTTACAATTAGTTTACCGATAACTACGGCTAAAGAAATTACAATTATTATAACAATAATAGTTATTTTCTTTGAGCCTTCCTTACCCTTCAGGGAAGTCATAGTGTTAAATTATTCTTATTTCTTCTTTTTTAATTAAATTTTATGGATACAGGTTTTTGTAATTCGATTTTCATTCC
>CAZIIB010001037.1:0-1532 GCA_964539125.1 uncultured Thermoanaerobaculia bacterium
GGGATCTGGCGGTGCTCGAGGGCGAGGGTGGCCTTGACCAGGGCCGAGGCGCCGGCCGCCGCGTCCAGGTGGCCGATGTTGGTCTTGAGCGAGCCGATGGCGCAGAAGCGCTGGCGATCGGTGTAGGCCCCGAACGCCTGGGACAGGGCGGTGATCTCGATCGGGTCGCCGATCGCCGTGGCGGTGCCGTGGCACTCCACGTAGCCCAGGGTCTCGGGCGAGATGCCCGCCTCCCGGTACGCCCGGGTGTAGACGTCCACCTGGCCCTCGACGCTGGGCGCCATGAAGCTCACCTTCACCGAGCCGTCGTTGTTGCAGGCGGCGGCCTTGATCACCGCGTGGACGTGGTCGCCGTCGGCCAGGGCGTCCTCGAGGCGCTTGAGCACCACGACCGCCGCACCGTGCCCCGAGACGAAGCCGGTGGCCGAGGCGTCGAAGGCCCGGCAGTGGCCGTCGCGGGAGGTCGTGCCCCCCTCCTGGTACATGTAGCCCGACACCTCGGGCAGGTGGATCGAGACGCCCCCGGCCAGGGCCATGTCGCAGTTGCCCTGGAGCAGGCCCTGGCAAGCCACGTGGACCGCCACCAGCGAGGTCGACGAGGCGCTCTGGATGGTGATGCTGGGGCCCGTGAGGTCGAGCTTGTAGGCGACCCGGGAGGTCAAGGGGTCCTTGTCGTTGCCCAGGGAGGCCTGGAGGGTGTCGACCGAGGCCACCATCTCCAGGTGCGAGAGCAGGTTGGTGAGGAGGTAGGTGTTCATGCTCTCGCCGCCGTAGACCCCCACCGAGCCCGGGAAGCGCTCCGGGTCGTAGCCGGCGCGCTCGAGGGCCTCCCAGCAGCACTCGAGGAAGAGGCGGTGCTGCGGGTCCATGAGCTCGACCTCCCGCGGATTGAGGCCGAAGAACTCGGCGTCGAAGAGGTCGACCCCGCCCAGGATCCCCTTGGCCTTGACGTAGTCGGGATCGGCCAGCTTCGCCCGCTCCGCGCCCGCCGCCAGGAGCTCTTCGTCGGTGAAGAAGGTGATCCCCTCCACCCCGCCGGCGACGTTCTTCCACAAGGCGTCGACGTCGGGAGCGCCGGGGAACCGTCCGGCGAGGCCGACGATGGCCACGTCCCGGCTCGCCGGCCGCGCCGCCGGGCCGCGCAGTCCGGCGCGCTCGTCCGCCGCGATCGGCCGCTCCCTGCCGTTGGCCAGGTGGGCCGCCAGGGCACCCACCGTGGAGTACTTGAACAGGTCGATCAGCGACAGCCCGTCGGGCAGGTCGCCGGCCAGGTCGCGCTTGAGCTCGGCGTGCACCTTGGTCATCAGGAGCGAGTGCCCGCCCAGGTCGAAGAAGTTGTCGTCCAGGCCCACGGTCTCCAGGCCCAGGGCGGCGCCCCAGACGGCGGCGATGCGCCGCTCGAGCTCGCTGCGGGGCGCCCGGTAGGCGGCGGCGAGGTCGGGGCGGTCGGCCGCCGGAGCGGGCAGGGCCGCCGTGTCCACCTTGCCGCTGGGCCCGAAGGGCAGGGCGTCGAGGAAGACGAAGGCGCCGGG
>CAZIIB010001038.1:0-1532 GCA_964539125.1 uncultured Thermoanaerobaculia bacterium
GGCGCCGGAGCCCCGCCGAGAGGATGGAGACGGGGTCGTCGTCGCGCCCCTCGAGGCCGACCCGGGTGAGGAGCTCGCCGAGCGGCGCCCGGGCCGGTTCCAGGCCGAGGAAGCGCGCCGCGATCCGCAGGTTCTCGGCCACCGTCAGCGCCTCGTAGGCGTGGAGCTGGTGGGAGAGGTAGGCCACCCGGCGCCGCACCCCTCGGCGGTCGGCAACCACGTCGAGCCCGGCGACCCGGGCGGTGCCCCGGGTCGGGCGAATCGCGGTCGCCAGGACCCGGAGGAGCGAGGACTTGCCGGAGCCGTTACGCCCCGTGACCAGGAGCGCTCCGCCCTCCGCCATGCGCAGGCTGACGTCGACCAGGGCCCACCGGCTGCCGTAGCGCCGGCCGAGTCTCACGGTCTCGAGGATGGGGGAGCGCTCGCTCATGGCCGCCGCACATGGTACCTCGACACCGGCCTGTCACACGCGCGTTGTAAAATCCGTCGTCCCATGGACCGGGATGCCATCGTCCGCGCGCTCGCCGAAGTCGCCGAGACCGCCGCCGAGACCCTGGAGCTCCAGGAGGTCTTCGGCCGCGTGGCCTCCTCGATCCGCGCGATCATTCCCTTCGACAACATGGGCGTGGTGCGGATCGTCGGCGGCGACCGGGCGGTGCTCCACGCCACGACGGTACCCTGCGAGGTTCCCGCCGACGAGTGCTCGGGGCCCTTGCCCCTCTCTCACTGGTCGCCGCGGGTGCGCCCCCGGCCCGGTCCCCTCCCCCGGATCGACGACGCCCAGGCCGAGCTCGACCCCAGCTTCCCGGGCGACCAGGAGCTCCTCGAAGAGGGCGTGCGCTCGGCCCTCTGGGAGCCGTTCCGACCGGCGGAGGCCTTCACCGGCGGCGTCTGGCTCTCGGCGTATACCCCCCGCGCCTTCACCGAGGAGCACCAGGAGGTCCTGGGACCGATCGCGGCGCTCTTGGGCTCGGCGGTCGACCACTGGCGGATCTGGGACGCCGAGCGCCGGGGCCGGGAGCGCCTCGACCGCCTGGAGGTGCTCTTCGGCACCCTGGCCGAAGCCCTCGACGTGCGCGAGGTGTTCGAGCGGATCTCCCAGGCCGTGCAGCCGGTCTTGCCCCACCACGTGCTGGTGCTGACCGAGCTCGACGAGGCGGGGACGTCGTTCCGCATGGTGGCGATGGCCGGCAAGCAGGACGCCTCGTTGCCCGAGGGGCCGGTGGCGCTGACCGACGAGGAGATCTCCTCGCGCCTCCTGGATCACGAGATCCTGCGCGACCTCACGGAGGAGCTGCCGCCGGACAGCGAGCGCAACCGCCTCGCCCTCGAGAGCGGCATGCGCTCGTGGCTGCGCGTTCCGATCCGGCGCTGGGGCGAGGTGCGGGGCTCGCTCGTCTTCCTCCACCGCGAGCCGGACCGCTTCGCCCCGGAGGACGTGGAGGTGGGCCGGCGCATCGCCGACCGCATCGCGCTGGCCCTCTCGCACCACCGCCTGGCCGAGGAGGAGCGGATCGCCGCCGAGGCGTGCG
>CAZIIB010001039.1:0-1529 GCA_964539125.1 uncultured Thermoanaerobaculia bacterium
CGGTTGAGTGGGTGCGCTTTCCTCTACGTCCCTCCGGGCGTGGTGTCCTCGACCGTCCGGGGTCGATCGCCGACGCGGTGACTGAGGCGGCGCGCGTCCTCAACGTCCTCCGGGCGGGACCCTCCGGCCCTCCGGGGTCGATCGCCGACTCGGCGGTTGAGGCGGTGCGCTTTCCTCTACGTCCCCCCTAAGGAGAGCCCCCGGCCCTCCGGGGTCAGATTCCCCGTCGCTGCATAGCGTGGCTTGGTTTCCCCAGGCCCCTGGAATCGGGCCCTCCCCTGTCCTTGTCGTTTCGACCGGAGGGGCGCGCGGAACGCGGTCCTGAGTGGAGAAACCTGGGCGGGGGGGCCTGGGCTGTCCGCTTGCAGGTACTTTTTTACGCGATCCCTTGACTTCGCCTCATTACCGCCCTATAGTGGAGGCAACGAGTTCACCGGCCAGGTCGCTTTCGGCATTTGCCCTTGGCACCCGGGCCACCCGAGAACCCAGGCGGGCACGGCGACGGTCCGCCCGCCGCCGGGCCCTGGCCGACACATGGAGGTCAAGTCCATGAGCCGACGTAGCGAGCAGGATAGCAGTCACAACGCGTTCACGCCCCGTTTCTTCGACCACCTCCGGGCGCGGGTGTCCCACCCGGCGACCCCCGAGGCGGACTTCGCCGGCCCCTGGCGGGTGACCTGCCTGTACGGCAAAGGCCCGCCCCGCTGGGGCTGTATCGCCGCCGGCGAGCAACGCCCCCGGATCGCCTTCCAGGAGCCCGACCTGGCCTACCTCGCCGCCGCGGCCCTCGCCGTCACCGAGCGGCCCGACCAGTTCCATCTCGAGGAGGACGAGACCGCGAACGGTAGCCCGGACCCCATCCGGAGCGACCTGGTCCACCAGGGCCGCGAGGTCGGCACCGCCCTCTTCCCCATCGCCCCCGGCTGCCGCCTCCCCACCGACCTCACCCGCCTGGCCGACCTCAGAATCCAGCCCCAGGCCCTCGCCCACTTCCTCCTCGCGGTCCCCGACGACGTCCTCGCTCGCACCGGCGCGATCCTCATGGAGCTCCTCCGGGAGGCCGGGCGATAGGTCGCCTGGAAGGGGCCTCGGCACCCGCCGAGGCCCCTTCCTCGCTCCGACCCGTGACGACGGCTCGAGGAGGAGGCAGTGCTACCATCGACCAGGCGACACAGCGACACTTCCGAGGACGTCTCGTGCTTGCGCACGAACCCGCCACCCGCTTCGATCACGACGACCGCCCCACCGAGGACCGGATCGTCCTCCTCGAGGGCGCGACCTGGGGGGACTTCCAGCGCATCCTGGAGATCCGCGGTGATCGCCCCGTGCCGCGCATGGCCTACCTGGAAGGGACGCTGGAGCTCATGACTCCGTCGCTGCCGCACGAAGGACTCAAGTCCTGGATCGGTTGTCTCGTCGAAGCCTGGTGTCTCGAAAAGGAGATCGAGTTCAGCCCCTACGGCTCGTGGACCTGAGCAGCCCGTGGTGAAAGTCCACACGGTCGCGTTGCGCGCGCCGTGGGGCCGGAT
>CAZIIB010001040.1:0-1524 GCA_964539125.1 uncultured Thermoanaerobaculia bacterium
CGCCGCCGCGGGCACGGTCGCCAGCGCGTGGAGGAACGCGGCGAGCCCGGCGGCGTCGCGGGGCAGCCCGATGCCGGTGGTGAGCACGAGCTCGCCCCCGCGGAGCAAGGCGGGGACCTCCGGCACCTCGGCGACGTGCGCCCACCGCACCTCGACGTCCAGGCGCTCGGCGCCCGCCACCACCTCCGGGCGCCCCGACGCCAGCGCCGGCAGCGCCAGGGTCTCACGCAGCGTAGGGGCCATGGACGGAAGGGTACGGTCCGGTCCCCGGCGTGCGCAGCGACCGGCCATGGGGGAGTGCGGGGAGTGACGGCCGGCCCCGAGGCTCGGTCCGGGACCGGGAATCGACGTAGGAACAGTGGATCCGAGGTAGAAAAGCTCTCTGACGTAACGAATTCGTTGCCATGACCTCCTCTTGGCGCAGAATCCCGCATCTGTTGTTGAGTCACGCAGTGTGGGCGTGCGAGGATCCCCACGATGCTGACGCCACCTTGCGTAGCGGCCGCTCCCCGAAGGGGCGGCTCGGGTTCCGGACCTCCCGTGATCGGCGGGCGAGCGCCCCGGAGCGGGTGCGGCGGGCCCCGGCGCGGTCGGGACCGGCGCCCTCCCGGCGCCCTCGCGGCCGCGGCCGGCCTGCGACCCGGACGGTGTCAGCTGGCGCACCGACGCGCCGTACGTCACGCGATCCTCACTGTGCGTAATGGATCTGTGACATAACCGGTTTTACCCGTGCAGCCGACCGCCGGCACGTCCGGTCAAGAGGAAGGACCCACCCCTATGCCGCGCTCCGCCCGCCCCCCCCTGTCACCGGAAGCCGCCGCCGTCGTCCGTGCCCTCTCCGCCACGGGCCGGTCGTCGGGCGGCCGGCTGTCCCGTCGCGGGCTGCTCTCCGGCGCCGGTGCGCTGGGTGTCGGGGCGGCCCTCGCCGCCTGCGGCACCAAGGCTTCGGGTGGTGCCTCGGGTGACGCCAAGCCCACCCCGGCGACCGACGTGTCGGACACCGACAAGCAGGTGAAGTGGGCCAACTGGACTCTCTATCTCGACAAGGACGACAAGAGCAAGAAGTACCCCACCCTCGAGGAGTTCTCGAAGAAGACCGGGATCAAGGCGAGCTACTTCGAGGAGATCGAGGACAACGACAGCTACTACGGCAAGATCCAGGCCCAGCTGCGCCAGGGGCAGGACATCGGCCGTGACGTGATCGTGCTGACCGACTGGATGGCGGGCCGGCTGGTCAAGGCCGGCTGGACCCAGAAGCTCGACAAGGCGAACATCCCCAATGCCGCGAACATTCTCGACAAGCTGAAGGACGTCGACTACGACCAGGGACGCAACTACTCCCTCACCTGGCAGTCGGGGTACACCGGGCTGGCCTGGAACACCGAGCGGTTGAAGACCGCCACCAAGGGCAAGAAGACCGAGAAGATTTGGTACTACGACCTGACCCAGGTGAAGGTCGGCAAGAAAACGCCCATGACGCTGGCGCATTTCGGATTCGCCAAGGATGGTTCGGAACTGGCCGAT
>CAZIIB010001041.1:0-1522 GCA_964539125.1 uncultured Thermoanaerobaculia bacterium
CCCATGCCCGCCCCCTACCGCCGCTCCGCCTTCGTCTTCCGCCGGGACCTGCGCCTGGCCGACAACACCGGGCTCCGGCGGGCGTCCGAGATGTCGCGGGAGGTCGTGCCCTGCTTCGTCTTCGATCCGCGGCAGGCCGATCCGGGGCGGAACGACTACTTCTCCGCCCACGCCTTCCAGTTCCTGATCGAATCGCTCGAGGACCTGGACGCCGAGCTCGCCGCCGCCGGCGGACGGCTCTACCGGTTCCAGGGCGATCCAGCGGCGGTGGTCGCCCGGCTGATCGAGGAGGCCGGGGTCGAGGCGGTGTTCGTGAACCGGGATTACACGCCCTTCTCCCGCGAGCGTGACGGGGCGATCCAGGAGGCCTGCGCGGCCCGGAGCGTCCCCTTCCACCGGAGCCACGACGCCCTGCTGACTTACCCGGGCCAGGTGCTCACCGGCTCGGGCACGCCCTACCGGGTCTTTACGCCGTTCTGGAAGGCGGCGCGGGAGGTCGAGGTGCCCCGGCCGGAGGCCGAGCTCGGCGACGGGGCCACCTTCGCCCGGTCCCGGATCGAGTTCGCCGTCTCCCCGGAGCTCGACCGGAAGCTCCTCCCCGAGGCCGACCGGAACCCCGACCTCTGGCTCCACGGCGGCCGCAGCCGCGGTCTCGCCCTCCTCGACCGCGTCGACGACCTCGCCGGCTACGAGACGACCCGCGACCTCCCCGCCGACGACCGCGGCACCTCCACCCTCTCGCCCCACCACAAGCTCGGCACGGTCTCGATCCGCGAGAGCTCCCACCGCATCCGCTCCGCCCTGGGCGCCGGACACGAGCTCCTCCGCCAGCTCTACTGGCGAGACTTCTTCACCCAGCTCGCCTGGTTCGAGCCTCGGGTCTTCGGCCACGCCTTCCGGCGCGAGTACGACGCGATCCCGTGGGAGGACGACGAGGCCCTCTTCGCCGCCTGGTGCGCCGGGCGGACCGGCTTTCCCCTGGTCGATGCCGGCATGCGCCAGCTCGCCGCCACCGGCTGGATGCCCAACCGGGTGCGCATGGTGGTCGCCTCCTTCCTGGTCAAGGACCTCCACGTCGACTGGCGCCGCGGCGAGCGCTGGTTCGCCCGCCACCTGGTGGACTACGACCCGGCGGTCAACAACGGCAACTGGCAGTGGGCGGCCTCGACCGGCGCCGACGCCCAGCCCTGGTTCCGGATCTTCAACCCCTGGCGCCAGCAGGAGCGCTTCGACCCGGAGGCCGCCTACGTGCGGCGCTGGGTGCCGGAGCTCGCGGGGCTCGACGCCCAGGCGATCCACGGCCTCGCCCGCCGCCGGCCCGCGGGCCTCGACTACCCCGAGCCGCTGGTCGACCACAAGGCCCGCGCCGCTCGCGCCAAGGCACTCTTCGAGCAGGCGCGCACCCGCTCGACCACCTCCTGACGGCCCCGGGAGGGGGCGTCCCATTCCCCCCTTCGAGGGGGGGAAGGGGAACGAGGGGAGCGGGGGGATACGACTAGAAGCGGGACCTCAGCCGCTGGTA
>CAZIIB010001042.1:0-1521 GCA_964539125.1 uncultured Thermoanaerobaculia bacterium
GCCTTCGAAGCTCAGGTCGATGAATGGGGGTTCTTTACGTTCGAAGCCGTGGCTCCGGGAGCCTACCAGCTTCGGGCGACTCAACCGGGATTTGCTCCGGCAACCAAGGTGCCTGTAGTCGTCAAGCGCAGTACCGTCACCGAGCTCGATCAGCCGTTGGTCATGGCCAAGCCTGTGCGGCTCCCGGTGACAATCCAGCCTCCTACTGGCCCCTTCGACAAGCCTTGGACCGTAAGGGTATACCGTACGACCGGCTCCGAGACGATGACTGTGGCGGCCCATGGAATGACCGACCCGACGGGGTATTGGCGCTCTCCGGCCCTGCCCTCGGGCAGCTACGCACTCGAGATCCTCGATGGGCAGGGAAACCGCGCGGCGTGGCGCAAGGTAGATCTCGATGCGGGCTCGCAGGAGGTGGAAATCAACATCCCGCTCATCTGGGTCGAAGGGAAGGTGGTTCTCGGCGACGACCCACTCGAGGCCCACCTCTGGTTCGGGGGTATCGGAGGTACCGAGAGTGTAGAGGCCGACTCAGACGAGGCGGGTGAGTTCCTTGCCATCCTGCCGCACGAGGGGACTTGGAAGGTGGACGTCCAGGCGGACTCTCCACCGGTGACCAGCCGAGGGCTGTCGGTGGATATCGAACCGGTGGGTGGTCTGCGTACAGCCGATGCGAAGATCGAGATACCGGACACCGACATTAGTGGGGAGGTAGTCGACGAAGTGGGGCTTCCGGTCCCCGGTGCCAGGGTCCGAGTCTCTTCCTTCGGAACCTGGCGGGGCGCCTTTGGGGCCGTGACGGACCCGGAAGGTCAGTTCGATGTCAGAGGGATGAGCCCAGGACCGTACGCGGTAGAGGCCAACACTCCCGAGGCGACCTCAGACTCCATCCTCACGAGCGTCACGGAGGACTTCTCACCTACCGTCCACCTCGCGCTTCAAAAGGATCGGGAGATGGCTGGCCGCGTGGTCTCCGATGCCGGACCGGTCGCAGGAGCTCGAGTGATCGCCTATCCCGTCGATGCAGCGGCCCAGCCGTCGACAATCAGCCTTCCCGAGGCGAGGACAGATCTCCAGGGTCGGTTCGAGATGCGCATCCCCCGAAGCGCCGTTCGCGTTCGTCTGCTGATTCTGGCGCCGGGGTACGACCTGGGCGTGACGCAGGTTTCGCGCGGAAAGGCTCTCGAGGTTCGCCTCTCGGGGCCTGGCGGTACCCTACGCTTGGCCTCCGGCGCCACCTCCGCGAGCGACCAGAGGGATAGCCGCGTGGGGATCCTCTTGATCGGGGGCGAGCCTATCGACCTGCCGCGCCTCGAGCTCTGGGCGCGGATGAACGGTGTCAGCGGCCGGGGGGAGGATGGTGCCCTGCCCATCCCGGCGATGCCTCCGGGGCAATACGCCTTCTGCCACCTGTCTCTTCAGGAGGCCCTCCTGGTCATGGGAGGGGCCGCGCAGCCGACCTCCTCCGCATGCAGTGAAGGCTACCTGTCGCCGGGCGGCGAGCTCAGCCTCGGCTTCTGA
>CAZIIB010001043.1:0-1516 GCA_964539125.1 uncultured Thermoanaerobaculia bacterium
AGCTCTCCTCCACGTACAGCCGCACCACGTCCCGTCCCGCCCCCGCCGCCCCCGGAAACCGCCGCACCAAGCTCTCCCCGAACCCGAGCGGCGGATCGGCGCTCCCCACCTCCAGACCCGCCCGCTCCGCGCCCCGGCGCAGACGCAGGTACGCGTCGATCCCCGTCAGCGGACGGCGCAGGCGCCGGTAGAGAACCAGCGCGATCCCGGCCAGGACGAGAGCCGCCGCCGTCAGGGCCGCCAGCCAATCCCCCCAGGGCGTTGGCGCCGGCTCCACCGCCGCGGCCGTCCCGGGCGCCTCCCCGGCCGGAGCCTCCGCCGCCCCCGGGTGAGAGCCCGAGCCCCGGAAGAGCGCCACCAGGTCGTGCCAGAGGTGCCGGGCGAAGAACATCACCTGGACCTGGTCGGAGAAGCCGTAGGTGAGCACGTACCGGTCCCAGCGGAAGAGCACGTAGTCCCAGGCGTCCGAGAGGACCGCACCCAGCCCGCTGTCGGCGACCTGCGGCCGGCCGGCCGGCGGCGTCGGGTCGAAGGTGGTCCAGCCGGAGCTGGGGAGGTAGGCCTCCACCCAGGCGTGAGCGTTCGACTCACGCACCACGTAGTAGCCCTCGATCCGGTTGTACTCGGCTCCCAGGTAGCCGGTGGCCAGGCGCGCGGGGATGCCCAAGGTCCTGAGCATCAGCACCATGGCGCTCGCGAAGTACTCGCAGTGACCCTTGCGGCGCTCGAAGAGGAAGGCCGCGATCGGATCCTCGCTGGCCGTCCCCAGGAAGTCGAGGGAGTACTGGTAGTTCTGCATGAGGAACTGCTCGAGGTTGCGCGCCTGCTGGTACGGCGTCCCGGCGCCGGCCTCCCGGGCCGCCAGGGCGGCCACCCGCGGGCTCACCCCCGAGGTGTCGAGAAGAGCCCGGCGACGGGTCTCGGCCCGCGCCGTCTCGAAGCGCCGCGCGATCTCGGTCCTCTGCCCGGTGGCCTCGGGGGGCATCGCCTTCGACACCGGACGAGAGGCCATGCCCACTCGGTACTCCACCGGCTCGTCGAAGCGCCGGTAGAGGTGGAGCACTCCCGCGTCGTCGAGGGCCAGGCCGGAGACGTTCCCCTCGACCACCACGCCCTCGGTGGGAATCATCAGCCGCCCGCGGGTGACCGGCCGGAGGTAGACGTCCACCCAGTGCTCCGGTTCGCCGGCCGCCAGCCGGAGGCCGTCGGCCCAGCGCCGGATCTGGCGGGGATGGGGCGGCTGGTTCGCCCGGGGCTTCCAGACGCCGTCGCGGTAGAGATCGAAGGCACCGCCCTTGTAGCGCATCTCGTGGCCGGGCGGCACGCCGTCCTCGTAGCGCAGGCGCATCGCCACCTCGTGACTCCTCCGGATCCGGCCGATGGTGTCGAGGGTCACCTCGTCGGCGAACCCGGTGGCGGCGCCCAGCGTGCCCAGACCCTGTCCCCGCCCACCCACGAAGGGGCGGCGCCCCCGGGGGAGAATGGTGAACAGGGGGACGGCGAGGACCAGGGTGGC
>CAZIIB010001044.1:0-1513 GCA_964539125.1 uncultured Thermoanaerobaculia bacterium
GGTGATATGTAACAATCTCTCGGGGGTTTTGGGTAACACTTTGGTTGTGGCTTTGGTTTGTTTTCGCTTGGTTTTTTGGGTTTGGTGGGGGTGGGGGGGCGCGACGCCCCCCACCGGTCGGGGGATTGGAGAATCGAAAGAGAGATTTTGGGGAGGGGTGCAGGGGAGGGGTGCGTCAAGCACCCCGCCCCGCCCCCGGATTGCAGTTGGACGGATCGGTGGTTTTGGGCTCGGGCCGCCCGACGTAGGCGGTGGGCTTGAATCGTCCGCCTTCGGCATCAAAGCGCAGATTGCCGAGATGGACGTTGGCAAAGTGCAGTTCGGTTTGTCCCTGATCGTTGCGGCGCAGGCCGACGCGTTGGTGGGCGAAGGCCTCCCCGAGGTGATAGTTTTTGCCTGCATGAGCGACGAAGCCGCTTTCGCTCACCGGCTTCACTTCGAAGTCCCGCGCATAGACCAGCGGCTTGTCGTGCTCATTGAGCCGGCGCGCGCTGGGCTGGTAAATCTCGGCCGGGCGTTGCTGGTCGAGCGACTCGTGGGGGCGTTCATGATTGAAGGTGTATTGCCAGCGCTCAAACCGGCGTTGTTGCGCCCCGAGATTGGCCGAGGGCGGGCGCGTCGCCTCCGCTTTGAGGTCGCGATGCATCCGCTCGTGGGAACCGTTGTCCTGGGGCGAGGCGGGCCGGGTGAACTCCACTTCGATCCCCTGCTCGATCCACCACACGCTCAGGCGGGAAAGCCGGCCCAAGCCGATCGAAGCGAACGGCGAGCCGTGGTCGACGCGGATGATCTGTGGCAGGCCGCACTGGCGCATCAGTGCCTGGAAGGCCCGCCAGGTGCGCCGGTACTGCTGGTCCGGTTGCGCGCGCACCGCGAGCACGTAATGGCTGTAGCGGTCGCAGACCGTGAGCGGATCGCAGCGCTGCCCGTTGCCCAAACGAAACCAGCCTTTGAAGTCCACGGTCCAGACGTGGTTGGGCTGCGTCGGCACCGTCAAACCGCCGGGAGACGCCTGGTACGCTCCCGGTCGCCGCCGCCGCCGGGCACTCAAGCCGTGCCGGCGCAGGATCTCGCCGATCGTGCTGCAGGCCGGCGGCGACTCCACGCCGTGATTCTTGAGCAACAGGTCCTGCAGCTTCTTCGGGCCCCACGTCCGGTGCCGCCGCCGTTCCTTTACGATCAACGCTTCCACCGCCTCGGCCGTGCGCTGCGGGAAAGCGTGGGGCCGGTGGCTGCGCGGTTGCAGACCTTGCAGCCCGCTGGTCGCGTAGCGCTCCAGGTGTTTGTAGCCGGTTTTGCGGCTGATCCCAAACTGCTCGCACAGCTCCGTGATCGTGAAACGATCGCTCTGCGCCAGCATGATAAATCGAGTGATTTCTTCCATCGTGGTTACTGTTTTCCAGGGCATCCCTGGGCTCGTATGTGTAACCCATCACTCCGGTCAAAGTGTTACCTATCTCTCCGGATCGAACCTGCTGGTCCAGGCGCGGACTGTCGCCAGCGTCGACGATTT
>CAZIIB010001045.1:0-1511 GCA_964539125.1 uncultured Thermoanaerobaculia bacterium
AGGTAGATCGGATCGATCTCGTTCATGGCGGGCACAAGGTAGTCCTCCGGCTCAGTTCACGCGATTTCTTCCGCTCGTCGAGTCGTCGACGATCTCGTCCACCAGACCGGCTTCCACGATCTCGAACCGGGGACTCTCCCCACCCTCATGGGCGACCGCCTCGGGCGCGAAGTCCTCCGGCGATGCAGCTCTCTTGAAGCTGTCCGCGAGCACCACGACGGGCCGGTGAGCTGCTCTGGCCGCGGCGGCGAGGCGCGCGGTTCCGATCTTGTTGGCGAAGCTGCCGTCGTCGAATACCGAATCCGCTCCGACGATCAGAAGCTCCGCCTCCGTGATTCTGGCAACTAACTCCTCGTCCGCAAGCAAAGTGACCTCGTAGCCCATGCCCCGAAGCTCCGTGGCAAAAGGCTCTCCCTCCCCGCCGGGCAGCGCGCGGGAGAGAAGCACGGCGCGCGGAGCGTGGCCGGCTGCTTTCGCTTTCTCGAAGGCGTCGCGCACCGTGCTGGAAGCGGAAAAGGTCGCAACCGTCTTCGCGTCGACGAGTCGGCGCGCCCCGGCTTCGGCCGTGCGCTGCAGAGCTTGCTGGTACTCCGACTTCAGCTGCTCGATCCGTTTGCGCAGTTCCTCGCGCTCGCCTGAGCGCAGGGGAGCTGTCCGCGGCGCCGGTCCCTCCTTCAGTTCCAGAGGTCCGAGGTTCGAGAGCCAACGCCAGCTCAGCTGGGCCAGGGGCGTCATCGCCGGGCGCACAGTTGCCAGCTCCTGTGCCGCCACCACGACTTCCGGCCAGTTCGAAAGAGCCGGGACCAGCGCGTCGAGTCCGCGCAGCAGGACAGCCGCGAGCTCGGCCGCTCCGTGCCGCACGTCGTCACGCAGTTCTCGAATCGTGGGAAGAAGCGGTTCCGCCGGCTCGGACCAGAGGGATCTGAGGGCGTCGGAAAGACGGGGCACCGTCCGATAGGCATCGAGTCCGAAAGGACGCGCCCAGCTCGACTCGTCGTTTTCCCGATTGAGCCGCGGAGGACGGGGATCGTGCACGAGCCAGAGGAAGGGATGCACTCTCCAGACGGTCTCGCTCTTCTCTTCGACGACCTCGAAGGGAGCCGCGGCGGCCACCGGGCGCAGCGAATCTCCCTCGTACCCCGTTTCCTCGCGGATCTCGCGGCGAGCGGTCTGCAGGGGAGTCTCGTTCTCTTCCACCCGGCCACTCACCACCGACCATGCGTCCGGATACGAATGCATGCTCGCGCGCCGATGCAAGAGGAGCACGCGTCCCTGACGCCAGAGAAAGGAGGATGCGGTGTCGCGGCGTCTCATGCTCACAGACAACGACGGATCAAAGCAGGAGGCCAGTCCTTTCGGACTGGCCTCTGCGCTCGTGGAACTCGTATTCGCGTCTGTGCGGTACGCGTTGCCGAGCTCTCCTACTTGTTGAAACCGGCCTTGAGTCCACCGAAGCTGCTCGGCTCGGTTCCGACCACCGGCTCCGTGGGTTCGACCTTGCCGTCCCACTG
>CAZIIB010001046.1:0-1511 GCA_964539125.1 uncultured Thermoanaerobaculia bacterium
CTTTCGCGAGGTCGAGGGTGCCGTTCTCGACGTTCAGGAGGAGCGGGTGCCGGTCCAGCTCTCCGAGATCGATCTCGACCAGCGGTGCCGCGAGGTCCAGGCTCTGGCGGATCGCCTGGCCCTGCTCCGACGCCCGCGCCCAGGAGCCGAGGGTTTGGGCCCGTCCTTCGAGAGTCTTCCGTCGCTCCTCGTTCTCGGTCCGGGCCGCCTCTTCCATGATCTCCGCAACCTCCTCGCAGACGTAGCGGCTGACCCGCGAGGCGATCCGCAAGGACCCGGTCTTCGAGGGCTTCCACCGGCGGCCGTCGTAGATGAGAAACCCGAGACCGGGGGCGAAGCGTAGCTCGCCGCCGTGGCGCCGGGCGATCCGCCAGGCGTTCGCGCGGTGGCTGTTTCGCCGCTGGGGCTCATCCCGGGGATCAAGGGCGAGTGGTGCGTCGGAGGCAGGGACTCCTGTGGCCGTTCCGGGAGTCGTTCCAGGTGCTCGGCCGGCGTCGGCGAGCGTCCTACCCTCGGCTGCCCGGGCGAGGGTCGCGCGCCGGTAACCCGCCCGCTCCCACTTCGGACGCATGTAGCGCCGCCGATCGTAGATCTCGACGGCGCCGTCTCCGAACGCCGTGCGACACCGCGGGTGGGACTTCTGCGCACGGAGGATGACGTGGAGGCCGCATCCGCTCGGGCTGATCTCGGTGTAGCTGGTTTCAGGAAAGAGGTCGAGAAGCTCTCTGGCCCAGGGCAGGAGGACGCCTGCCTCGTCGAGGGCGTGGTCGAGGTCGACGCCGCAGAAGGGATCCTCCCCGGAGAACTCGAAGCCGAGCCCGGTGAAGCGTCCGCTGGCCAGGGCTTCGAGGGCCGCCGAGAAGCTCGCCCAGGTCGCGGCCTCGCCGGCCTTGGCCTTCCCCCCGGTCGCCGGGTCGTAGGGCACCTTGGTCGCATTGCCCGCCCGCTGTTCGAGTCGCCACACGACCCATTGATCGCGCGCCTGAAGCTCGCGCGGGACGGCACTCTTCAGGACCGTGGGGTCCACGGAGTTTGCCACCGGCGCGGCCTATCAGCGAGTGGGGACCGGTTCGGCCTCACCGGGCTCCTCGCCCCGGGCGCCGGAAGTGGGAAGCGAGGCCATCCACTCCTCGATCTCGCTCTCCAACCAACCGACGACGTTGGGCCCGACGATCCGCTTCGGGGGTATCCGACCTTCGCGCTCCCACCGCCAGAGCGTCACCCGCGAGATACCTACGCACTCGGCGACCTCGGCAGCTCGGAGGATGCGCGTCGAGACTTTCCTCATCTTGGACTCCTCCCATCGCTGTCCCGCCCCCGTGGAACGAGGTGGCGGGCTTGGTTCGGGAGGCACCCTAGACACGCCTAAGTGGCTCTGTCAACAGAAGTTATCTGACCATTAACGGGCCGCTTTCTTGGTCCGGGCGGACACCCCGAGCGTGGGCGATTCCGACAGGCGGTCCAGAAAGTCCGGACTTTCTGGGCCGGCCTCAAACGGCGTTGCTTCCGGT
>CAZIIB010001047.1:0-1511 GCA_964539125.1 uncultured Thermoanaerobaculia bacterium
GGCCGGACGCTGCCTGGTCATGCAGACCGAGATCGCCGACCAGCCACTGGTCATCGTGCTGCTGAACTCTTTTGGCAAGCTGACGCCGTTCGGCGATTCCAACCGCATCCGCAAGTGGATCGAGAGCGGGCTCGAAGGCTGAGTCACCGGGACCGGTCCAGTCAAAGGAGTCGACTGGGTCAAGGCAGGAACCGGTCAGACTGATGAGCCGGCCGCCCCGGCACAACGGGCACCCCCCAACGGAGAGTAGCGCGGCCACCGCTGGCGTTGTAACACACACTGTAGATTGAGCAGCGCGCAGCGCAGCCCAACCTGCGCTATGAGCCCAACCTCCATCAATACGACGTTGCCGGTTGCGGCGCCGCAGTGTCGCCGGCAGCCACACCGGCTTGCGCATCTGTCCCGGGTTCCAGGTCTTTCTGAATCAGGCTTAACAGGGTCCAGCCGGGCCCGGGTTTGATGTCGTTACCGGCGGAGAACACCCGCAGTCGTTGCTTGGGATCGATGGCGAACAACGGAATGGCCCTCTTGTAGTACTTTTTATAATAGGCATCGAAGTCAAAGCTCTCCGAAAGCTTGGTTTCCCGAATCTCGGCGTCCTGGCTGAGCAGGCTGGCCAGCTTGGCATAGCTGACATCCGTGCCGAAGGCGATAGAGCCGGCCGGTGCGGACACGCTGCGCTTGTTGTCTTCACCGGTATCGGTCAGCAGCGTAAAGGTGTTGTTGTCGCCGAACTCGCGCCGGTAGCGATGCGCCGCCAGCGCGTTGAGTTCGCGTTGCGGCGACAGCCCCAGCAGGCGGCCGATGCCGACCAGGTCCAGGCGGCGGTCGGCATATTCGGACACCGCGTTGCCGTAAAAGGTATTTAGTCCTTCCATGCGTGCGGCGCGCACGTTGTTCCAATTATTATCGCACAGCAGGGACTCATAGCCGCGTTTTTTCAGCGCCTTGGCGATGGCACGCGCCACCTCGCTGGCGCCCACGATCAAGAACCCACGCGGCTCGGGTTCGGCGACGCCCAACAAGGTGGCGATCAGGCGAGCAGTACTGCTTTGCAGGACGACCGTCCCGATGATCACCATGAAGGTGAGTGGCACCAGCAGTTCGGCGTCGGCGAAGGCCTGCCCCTGCAAACGCATGGCAAACAGCGCGGCAACAGCGGCGGCGACGATGCCGCGCGGCGCGATCCAGGCCAGCAGCGCGCGCTCGGTCCATTGCAGCGACGAACCCCAGGTGCACAGCGCGATCTTCACCGGCCGGGCGACGAACTGCATGATGGCCAGCACTGCAAACGCTGGCCATCCCAGACTCTGGAACTGCGAGAAGTCGACCCGCGCGGCGAGCAGGATGAACAGTCCGGAAATCAGCAGTACGCTGAGGCTTTCTTTGAAGTTGAGGATGTTCTCCACCGACACGCCGCGCATATTTGCGAGCCATAGGCCCATGACAGTCACGGTGAGCAGACCCGATTCGTCCTGCACCGCGTCGGAGATAGCGAATACTGCGAACAC
>CAZIIB010001048.1:0-1506 GCA_964539125.1 uncultured Thermoanaerobaculia bacterium
AGCGCACGGTTCGGGACCGTGAGGCCGGAGGTTCAAATCCTCTCGCCCCGACCAATTCCAGCCGAAACACAAAGGGCGGGACCGGCCCGAGCCGGTCCCGCCCTTTTCATCAGGTTCGATGTTCGCTCGGCGAGAGCTCCGTCCGCTTTCCCGAGCCAGCTCTTACAGCTTGCCGCCCATCATCTTGACCGGCGGCTCGGTTCCCTTCGCGATCCAGTCCAGAGCCGTCTTTTCCCAGTTGCTGTTGGCCGAGGAGTCGATGAAGCGGATCATCTGCGTGGCCTCGGTCTCGGTGGTGATCCGCCGCGCCTGGAGGGTCATGATGGCGCTCTGGAGCACGACCGCGGCGCGGGCCATTCCCTTCTGCTTGACGATGCCGACCTGGGTCTTCAGCAGCTCGGCGACCTCGTTCGAGAAGGCCCGGTTCGCGCGCATGTCCACCAACACGCCGAAGCCCTCGTGAAGGCCGCTGACCGCGTGTTCGATCTCGCGGTTCATCTCGGACACCTCAGCCGAGCTGACGAACCCGTTGAAGACCAGGTGCAACCCGTAGTCGGTCGACTCCACACTGTACTTGCTCATGGCTCTGGCTCCTCCATGAAGACCCGTTCGCGCGGCGCGCACCCCGTGCGCTCCACCGAGCGGCGGTCATAGCGTTCGAATGGACAACCCTTCGATTTCCTCAGTGTCTGGCTCCGGAGGACCGGGACAGTCATCGAACACGGAATCGCTACGGTCCTCAAAAGCTGAAGCTCAGGGTCGTGACCACGGAATCCGCCGAGTTGCGCTGGGTCACCGAGGTTCCCGGAACGGGCCCGGCGGGGCTGAGGAACGGGCCACTCACCTCGTGCTCGAACCCCCGGTAGACCGCGAGGTCGAGGTTCAGGTCGGCGGTCAGACGGAGACCCAGCCCGAGGGTCAGGTGGTCCTGGAAGGTCGCCGGCGCCGGAGTCGAGAAGAAGGCCCGCGCCGGGACGATGGGGCTGTCCGCGTGGTTCCAGCCTCCGCGTAGGCTCCAGGCGGGGCTCGGACGCCACTCGGCGCCGAAGGCGACGACGTAGATGTCGTCCCATCCGAAGCCGCGGATCGAGCCGTCGGGGTTGAAGCCGTACGTCCCGAGCCCGTCGGTGCCCGAGTACCCGTACCACTTGCCGTCGAGGGCGAAGGAGAGGCTCGAGAGCGGCTGCCAGCCGATACCCACCACCGCCTGGGCCGGCGCGTCGACGTTGAACGAGAAGCGCCGTGCCGTGCCGTACGTGGGCAGGTTCGGGTTGGCGTGGGCCGAGTTGTACTCGAAGTCCTGGAAGCTCTGCTGTGTGATGTAGGAGGCGCCGATCGACCAGGCGGGGGTCGCCTGGTAGAAGAGGCCGACCTGGGCTCCCCAGCCGTAGGCGCCTTCCAGGCCGGCGGCGGGGTAGTAGCAGTCGACGGGCGAGGAGCAGTCCGGCGCCGCGAAGGCGGCGGCGTCGGCGCTGAGCTGGGCGTAGCCCAGGGTCAGGGCGGCGC
>CAZIIB010001049.1:0-1505 GCA_964539125.1 uncultured Thermoanaerobaculia bacterium
CTGCCGAAGATCCGGGCCCGGACGACTCCGGATGAGCGAGGAGGAGCGCACCCGGCCCGGCGCCGGCGAGGAGGCTCCCGAGGCTCCCGAGGAGGGCGCCGGCCCGGGCCGCGGCGGGAGGAAGCGGCGAAGGGTGGGAGGCTGCCTGCTGCGCACGGCCGTCTACCTGCTCGTCGCCCTGGTCGTCGCCGTGGCCGGCGCCTACGTCTGGCTGCAGAGCCCAGGCGCCCGGGACGAGGCCCGCGGCCTGCTCGAGGCCCGTCTCTCGGAGTACTTCGGACGCGACGTCTCGGTGGGCGGCGTCCGCTGGACGCTCTACCCCATCTCGATCGAGCTCGACGACCTGGTGATCCCGGGCGACCGGCCGGACGCACCGCCCGTCGCCCGGGTCCCCCGGCTCGCGATCCACGCCCGGCTCACGGGCTGGAAGGGCTGGTTCGAGCCCGAGATCGAGATCTCCCAGGTCTTCGCCGAGCGGCCCGAGGTCTACCTCGAGGTCCGCGAGGACGGCTCGAACAACCTACCGCGGTTCGGCTCCGGGAACGGGGGCGGCGCGCGGCGGGTGCAGGTGCGCGTCGGGGCCGTGGTCGCCGAGGGGGGGCGCTTCCACCTGAACGAGCTCGAGCTGCCGTTCGACCTCCGGGCTCACGCGGTCTTCGCCCGCCTGGTGGGGACCGGCGGCCAGGGAGGCAACGAGCTCGAGGGGCTCGCCACCGCCCAAGAGGTGGCGATCGTCCTGCCTCCGGGCAAGCGCTACGCGGCGGCCTTCTCGGGCAAGGCCCGGATCGGCCCGGACCGGGTCGAGATCCTGGAGGCCCGGTTGACCGGTCCGGACCTCCGCGCCCGCGCCCACGGCACACTCTGGGTGCCCGAGGAGAAGCGGAGCCTCGACCTCAGGATCTCGGCCGAAGGTCAAGTCGCCCTCGCCGCCGACCTGGGCTACCTCGACGCCGAACAGCCGCCCGTCACCGGCCCCTTCCGGTTCGAGGGGTATCTCCTCTGGCAACCCAACGGCTGGAGGCTGGGAGGGAGCGTCTCGTCGCGCCGCCTGGTCCAGGACCGCCGGGTGTTGACCGACGTCCAGGGCATCCTGCACGTTGTTCCCGAGGGCCTCCGCTACGAGATCCGCCACGCCGCCTACGCGGGAGGCTCCGTCTCCGGCCTGGTGACCGGCGAGCTGGGCGGGGAGACGACGCCTCTCCAGGCCGATCTCCAGGTGTCGGACCTCGGCCTGCCGGAGCTGCTCGCCGACCAGGACCTGGATCTCGCGGGCCTCCACGGCCGGTTGAGCGGCGAGGTGAGCTATCGGTTCACCACCGACGACCCGGAGGCGGGCAGCGGCTGGGCCGACCTCCAGGTGCGATCGATTCGCCAGGACGTCGCCGCCCCCGGCCTGGCCCTCACCGGCCAGGTTCCACTCGAGATCGACCGGGGTGTGGTCCGCACCCGAGCAGTGCGGCTGGTCTCGGCTTCGGGCTCCCAGGTGGTCCATGCCGAGGGCTCGT
>CAZIIB010001050.1:0-1505 GCA_964539125.1 uncultured Thermoanaerobaculia bacterium
AGCTCGGCATTCGGTTCTGGGACTATCTCGCCAGCCGCCTCCTCGTCCCCGAAACCCCCGACCTGCCTCCGCTCCCCCACCTCATCCGTCAGCACGCCGCAATCTAACTTGCCCGGGCTTTTGCCCCTGTTACCTGCACCGCCACCAAGTCCTTGAATTCAGGACACTTTTGGTTGGATTTCGAACTCTCAGCACGAGTCGCGGCATTCCGCGGGGTTTTGTGCCGACCTGTATTCCAAACTCAACCGGAGACGCCGCTGATGGGGTTCTCAAGCCCCTTCGGCGGTCCATTTTCTCTGCGGGCCGGCCGGGCGGTGGGCTTTCGCAGGATTTGGAAATTCAACAGAGTCCCAAGAGTGCTTTTTGTTCGACCCAGGATGTCGGAAGGTCGGTGTGATTGATCAGAGTGTCGGCGGTGAGGTCGACGGGTTGAGTGCCGGCGAGAACCGCCTCGACAATCTCGGGGGCCAGGAGGGCAAGCGGCATGAGACGGCTGACGTACTGATCGCTGAGTTTTTCCGCCTGGGCCATGGCTGTCAGTGAGTTCGCGTGACCGGCGAAGAGATCATCGAACCACGTGTGAGCTCGGACGACGGCCTTAACCAACGCCGCGTCGACTGTCGTGGCTGAACTGTTGGTAGCACCTTCGATCACCAGACGCGTCTCGACACCCCGGCGTTTGATGCGCATCGGGAGTTCGTGCCGGACCAACGGTCCCGCTCCGCCGGTGAGGAGGGCAAGGTCGACGGTCAAGGCGATTCCCTCCTGGGAAAGCTCGACACGCTCGATGAGATCGAGAACATCGGCTCTCCATCGCGTGACCGCCCTTAGCAGACCGGGGACCCGTTCGGCAGCCAGCCCGGCGTCCCGCGCCGCGTCGGTGAGTGCGGCACGATCGGCGAGGAGCCCCGTTGCGGCATCAGAGACGATTCGTTCGATCTCGCGGGCGGGCAATCGCCAAGCCGACGCACGTTGATCGTCGATGCGGTCCATCGGACCGGCGATAAGCTGGCGGGAGATATAGTAGCGATAGCGCCGACCGGATTTGACGGCATGACTGGGGGTCAACAGGATGTCCGCTTCGTCGAACAGTTTGCCGGCAAGCGGGCTCGGGTGCCTCGCTCCATTGCCCGAACGCCGGTCGCGGGCGTTGGCGGCGAGCTTGGACCGCACCGCGTCCCAGGTATCGGGATTGATGATCGGGGGGTGCTGACCCTCGTAGGTCTTGCCCTTGTGGGCGATGCGGCCGATGTAGAGGGGGTTGTTGAGGAGCTTGTAGATGTAGTCTCGGCTCAGGGGCCGCCCGCCCCACATCCTGCCATCCCCGCTTTTTCGTACTTACGTCGTCAAACCGAGACGGTCGGCCTCTTCCTTCACCCGGCGGACGTTGCCGCGCTCGAGATAGAGCCGGAACACGGTTCGGACGATTTCAGCCTCGGCATCATTGATCGCTAGCCCGTCTTCAGCGGTTCGAGGGTTGGACGATGGCTAACACGTTGAATTTC
>CAZIIB010001051.1:0-1502 GCA_964539125.1 uncultured Thermoanaerobaculia bacterium
ATAGGTAAAGGCACCGGTGGCGGTGTCGGTGATCGTTGCCACTCCCTTAGATCCGTTATCCACGATGTTGTAGGTCAGGGAGGCACTGTCTACGTCAGTGGCGGACAGGGTGCCGGTGCCGGTTGTGTCTTCGCTGGTGGTGAAAGTCCCGTCACTGGCCACCGGGGCGTCGTTCACCGGCGAGATGTTAATGGATATGGTTGCGATGTTGGAATCGTACTGACCATCGTTGGCCTTGAAGGTGAAGCTGTCGGAGCCATTGGCATTGAGGCTGGGCGTATAGGTAAAGGCGCCGGTGGCGGCATTGGTGATGGTTGCCGTGCCCTTGGTGCCATTGGCCACGATGCTGAAGGTGAGTGAATTGTTATCCGGATCAGTGGCGTTCAGCGTGCCGTTATGGGGCGTGTCTTCATTGGTGGTGAAGCTGCTGCCGCTTGCTGCCGGCGGATCATTCACATTGGCCACGTTGATGGTAAAGTCCTGTGTGGTAGACAAGGGGCCGGGATTGGTCCCATTGTCCGAGACTTTTACCGTCACGCCGTGACTGCCCACGTCCGCATTGGACGGTGTCCACTGGATAAGGCCTGTGGTGGGGTCAATGGTCATGGCGATCGGCGAGATCGTCAGTGAATAGGTCAAGGTCTCGGCGGTATCCGGATCGGTTGCAATGACCTGGTAGCTGTAGGCCTGGCCCTGTTTCACCGATGTGACCGCCGTGGAGGTGATGCTCGGTGGATCGTTGACCGGATTGATCGTGACCGTCACGGTGGCGATATTGGATAGATTATTGACGGTATTTCCGTTGTCCACCTGGTAAGTGAAGGTGTCGACGCCGTTGGCGTTGGTAAATGGCGTATAAGTGAAGGCCCCCGTCGACGTATTGGTGATTTGAGCGGAGCCGTTAATGCTATCAGTGACGATGGAATAACTCAGCGGGTTGTTCTCGACATAAGTGGCATGCAGGTTTCCGCTAACGGCAGTGTCTTCATTGGTTGTGACGGATAGATCGTCCGCCTGAGGCGCGTCATTCACCGCATTGATCGTGACAGTGACAGTACCATAGTCCCCGCTGATTCCATTGCTGAGGAGGTATGTAAAGCTATCGGTGCCGTTTTTATTCGGACTCGGCGTATAGGTATAGGCGCCTGTGTTCTGATCTGTGATAACGGCGCTGCCTATCGTGCCGTTCGAGATGATCTTGTATTCAAGTATGTCCGCGGGATTCGTGTCGCTGCCGTCCAACATGCCGGTGATGGCGGTGTCTTCATCCGTTGTGATGGAGGCGTCGTTGGCGACGGGGGGCGAATTCGCCGTGGATGCCGTGTAAATTTTCGATGGGCTTACAGTATCCGCGGATAGGCTTGCAACGCTCTGTGCCGACAGATCCGTATTGGAGCTGTTGCCGTGTGCCTGGATGAAGTGTTGGGTGGCGAGCACCAGTTTCGATGGCGATATGGTCGGGTCACTGTTGCCTAAAGTGCCGTTTGATTCCAGGTCCGCCG
>CAZIIB010001052.1:0-1502 GCA_964539125.1 uncultured Thermoanaerobaculia bacterium
GATCCTCCTCGAGCTTCTGATCCTCTACTGGTTCGGCCGGGACATCTTCTACCAGCTCGGGCGGCGCCGGTTCTGGCAGACGGTGGTGAGCAGCGCGGTGGTGGCAGCGCTCGGGGCCGTCCTCGTGGAGGTGCTGGTGGAGCTCGCTTCCGGAGCGCCGGCTCTCGCGGCCCCCTTCGGGCTCATGCAGGGCCAGCGGATCCTCCTCACCATCACGATCGCCGCCTTCGCCACGCTCAACCGCGACGCCACCATCCTGCTCTTTTTCGTGCTGCCGATTCGGGCGAGCTGGTTTCTCTGGCTCGAAATCCTCTTCGGCTTCATCGCCTTCCTGGCGACCAAGGACCTGGCGGGGTTCGTCGGCATCGTGACCGCGGTCGGGGCGACCTACGCGTCCCTGTCGCCGGGCGGCCCGCGGCGCCTGCTCCGGGAGTGGTGGCTCCGCCTCCAGCGGCGCAGGTTTCAGGCGGAGCTCGACCGCGAGCGGCGCAAGAGGAAGCTGGAGGTCCTGGAAGGTGGGCGGGGGCGAAGCGAGCCGCCGCGCCGGGGGCCCTGGGTGAACTGAGGGAGATCTCTCGACTCGCTGCGCTCGCTCGAGATGCCGCCGCTCCCGCGGCGGCAAAAAGTCGGGGCGCCGGTCCCCGCCGAACCGCGCCCCTCTCGGTCGAGCCCTGGAAGCCAAGCGGGCCCTAACGGAAGGAACGGACCCCTGTGAAGGGTGGAGGTACCTTAATTCAGAAACTTTGTTTTGTCAAGAGGTAATTTCCGTCGGCGCTCGACGGCGGCTCAGACCGATCGGCCGAGGCCGAGCTCGGCCCCTTCAGGCGGAGTTGCCCGTCGCTACGGCGCGGCCTCGGACCCGAGGGCGCCCTGCTCGCGGGCCAGATAGTCCTCGACGTGGAGCAGGCCGGTCTCGCCCGCCCGGCGGATGACGCCCAGGAGGGTCGACATGGTGTTGACCTCCTCGAGCTGCTCTGTGACGAACCAGTCGAGGAAGCGCAGGGCGATGTGATTCGACTCTTCCCGCGCGACGTCCACCAGGCCGTAGATCTGCCGGGTGACCTCGTTCTCCCAGTCCAGCGAGAGGCTCACCGCCTCCTCCGCCGAGGAGAAGTCGCCCTTCGGCGCCGGCACTTCCGGGATCTGGACCGCGCCCTCCACGTCGTTGACGAAGTGCACGAACTTCAGGGCGTGCTCCCGCTCCTCCTCGGCCTGCCGGAAGAAGAAGCGCGAGAGCTCCGGCAGGTTCTCGCGGTCGAAGTAGCTGGCGATGGCGATGTACTGGTGAGACGCGCCCAGCTCCTGGCCCGTCTGAGCGTTGAAGGCGTCGATCAGCTTGTCACTGGCGAGCATTTGGATTCCTCCAAGAATGTCTTTGAGAAGTAGGTACCTCGGTCCGCAAATCCGCTCGCATTCGGGCGCCGCTGCATCCACCCCAGCGGCGTTGCGCTCCCTGCGGCAGACCTTCGGGTATGCCTCGGTCGCTCGCCTTGCCGGGGCGG
>CAZIIB010001053.1:0-1500 GCA_964539125.1 uncultured Thermoanaerobaculia bacterium
GCCCGAAGACTCCTCCCGGCCAAAGGCTGCGCCCTTGGCCTCTCCGCCCGCCCACGGCCTCGCAGCTTGGCTCGGCGGCTGCGCCGCCTGCGCCAAACTGCCGACGCCCTGGCTCAACGTCTTGCCGCTGGCCCGGCCGCCGCGCGGCATTGCCGCCCCCCACGCCCCCACCCTGCCGCGCGCCGGCCTCCGGTGGTGGCTCCCGCGCCTTAGAATCTCCGAGTACGAAGCCATCAAGCTCCGGAAGCGAGCCGATAGGCCGGTAGAAGAGCAGACCACCGAGGCGTGTAAGGAGATGAGCAGCCCTCGAGATCGGATAGGAAGCCTGAACCGAGAACTGGTCCAAATGGCGGATTTCACCAATCCGCTTTGGAATGCCGGGGCTCGATTCTGGCTGGAGCATCGCGGCCCGGAAGTGGCCCGCGTCGTCCATGAGCTGCCCGGTCTGAAGCTCTGGCTCTTGGCGCCTCCCGACGGGGATCTCTCCTACGCTGCGAAACTCGCGGCGCTGCTAGGTGATCATGTCGTCGTAGGGCACAGTGGTCCTCTTCCTCCCTGGCACCTCGGCCTTGCTTTTCCCTGGCGCTTGGACCACGGGACTGAAATCCCCGATCCGGACGCACCCCGCAAGCTCGGCGTCTCCATTGAGTATCAGATCAGAAAGGATGGGGTACGAAGGCCGCTGCCGCCTGCCGCGTCTCACCAGTGCCTCTTTGGGAGTGTCCGCGATGGCCTCTTAACCGGCTTGGTTTCCTACCTTCCTGTCAGCGTGGTCTTTTCCCCTTTCCGCAATGAGCCGTGGCCCAACCCCGCTGAGATTCTTGAACGCCCGGGGACCCTGCCCACCAAAAGGCGTGTCGTGTACCACAATCCCTCGAATCCCGACGAGCCTCTTCTGGAGGTGGAAACGCGCTACGACGGTGACCCTGGGACGGTGAGAGAAATCCCCGATCCTCTGCCGCCGGAAAAGCGCGAGAAGAGCTCGCTGCCCGAACCCACGATAGGCAGCCGAGGATTCTTCGAAGTCGACGACCCGAGGGTGTACAACGAGATTTGGGAGTGGAACGAGGCTGCCATCCAATGGGAGGTGCTCTTTGCCTCGCACGTCGCTGCTGGGTCGCTCACCACCTCAGCCGCGAACCCCAGGAACAGCCTGCAGCCACTTCCAGAAGCAGTGCTCAGCCTGAGATTGCCGTACCTCAGAGAAGCTCCTTGGGAGGTCCTTCTACAGCTACGTGACCGGGAGAATGACGCACTGGGCAACCTCCGAATGGCCGTCCTAGGAGCCTGCAAGAAGCTCGCGGACATTCGGGGTCCGAGGCTGGTCTCGGAGGTGCAGCACATCCAGGAGTCAATCATCGACAAAGGCGTCGCAGAGGTCCAACGATCTTTCAAGGCCCACAACTGGAGACGCTGGGGGAAGGCGGTCGGTTTCGGTGTGAGAACAGCCACGATCTCCGTCGCGTCCTACCTCGGGCTCCCCCCTCTCGGCGCTCTCGT